>JAJDOJ010000159.1 GCA_022340215.1 Gammaproteobacteria bacterium | reverse complement strand
ATGTCACTACGCTTTGTATATAGATCAAATAGTTATGGACTAAGTGATTTCGTAGGTCACTACTTTTGAAATTTCGAGAATGTACAATCTTAACACGCTGATAAATAAGTCAATAATAATTGTAGTGACCTACTTATTTAGGTGTATTTGATGATCTGTGCTATTTCAGTGACAAAGATGGGTTAGCCGGATAGCCGGTAGTACCTCCCCCAGCCTCCGAATTCCCCGCATGCGGAACCCCACGGGGCGTTTCCTTCGGGATTGGAAGGCGCTCCGTAAGATGGATACCTCCAAAGCTGGCTACGACAGCATGTCTTGGTTCCGCCACGACCGGCACTCATGCAAAGCGACCATTCGGGGACGCACCAACCACCCCGAGGCCGCATTGGCTGCGGTTTCAGTCAGGGCTGGCAGTCGGCGACCCCTTGACCGAGGCGCTTGCAGGCGGCGGGGTCGGTGGTCTCGTCGCATAGCGCGCTGTAGTAGTTGCAAAGGCTGTGGCTAGCCGGGACGTTGGCGGAATCGCCGAATGTGATCGTCCTGGCGCTGCGGACGTGGTCGTAGCTGTAGGTCACGGGCCGGTTCCCCTCGAATCCGGGAACCGTAGTCGGGGGCAGGTCGGGGACAGGATCGCTCGTGTTTACCGTGCGCCAGCTCGTATCGACCAGTTCCTCGAAGCGCCGACTGAACGTCGGATCCCCGACGCGGGGTGTGCCAAAGTTGTACAGGACGGGAACGAATCCGGTACTTACTTCGAGGTCAGGGCCCGCCAGGATCGCCAGCGCCCCGCCGAGGCTGTGGCCGGTCAGCAGGATCGTGGCATTGGGAAACTTTGCCTTTGCGGCCGTTACGCTCGCGACGACATCCCCCTCTATCGACGTATAGAGTTCGGTGAAACCCCGGTGCGTCATGCCGCCATCGGCGACGTAGGGGTAGTCCATCTGCCCGAACTGCGCGTTGCTGATCCACTCCGAGATCGTCTGGGTACCGCGAAAGACGACGTAGATCCGTCCGCCCGCGGTCGCCGTGAACCCGATCGGCAGCGGCTCGCCCGCTCCCGCGTTCTCTCCGCTGAAACGCTGGTCGGAGTAAAACTGATCCTCCAGGGTCCAGGGCAATGGGAGGGTGAAGGTGCGATTTGCCTGGAAGTCGTCGAGCTGCTGATACGCGTAAAGGCTGAGACGTGCGCCGTCGACCGCCGTCGCAAGCTCGTAGGGGGCCCCGTTGGCATCCGGCGGCTCTCCTCCGCCCCCGCCATTGAAGATGTCCTCCGCGCCGCAGCCGCTGAGCAGCATCACGGCGATTGCCGTCAGGAACGACTGACCAAGGTACGGGCTTCGGGAATGGTTCGGAATCATGACGTTGTGACTGCCTGTCGAATGCGGAAGGGCGGAGGGCAACATTTCCAGCGCTGGCCTGGAGGCTACACTACAGGAATCCGTCCCGTGGCTGCAAATCCGGCCAGACGGTATCCGCCTCGCCGCCCGGAATACCCGAAGCTGCGCGGGGTTCCCGCGTCAGCCTGCGGCCGTATCCATGGACGTGGCAAATTTTGACAGACCATCGAAGTCGAAGTTCTCCGCGAGCCGGTCGAGTTCGCCTGCGACGTCCGCGTTTTCCTTCTGCCGGCGCAGTTCCGCGGCGATCTCGTGCAGGATCGACACGTCGCCGATTTCGACCGCTTCGCGGACCCGCCGCACCTGGTCCGGAGAAATCCGAACTCCGAGCTCCTCTTCGACACGGGCCGGTGCTTCCGATGTACCCAACACCTGGAGCGTTTCGAGCGCAGTGGACAGGGATTGCTGCAGTCCGGTGACAAGCAATGCAACTTCGCCGGCCGGCATGGCGCCGTCGGGCGGTTGTCGGCGCAGTGCGGTTTCCAGATCTCTGCAGGCCTTGTGCAGGTCGATTATCCCGAGGGTTCCCGCCACACCCTGGAGCTCGTGCGCGATGGCCGAGACGCGCTTCCAGTCCCGGTCTCCCGCCGCCTTGCCTAGCCCGTCGGCAGTATCGCGATTGGCCGCGGCCAAGTCCCTGAGCAGCTTGCGGTAAAGCGTTTCGTTCCCCTTGAGGCGAATGAGCGCGCCTGGAACGTCGAAATTCGGCAGGCTTTCGGTCAGAGCCCTTGCGTCCCCGGATTCGAATGGGGGCGCCTGTGGCGCGCGGGCCTTTCCGCGGCGAGGTCGAACCCAGCGCGAGAGCGTGCCGAACAGGCGCTCGATGTCGATGGGCTTGCTCACATAGGCGTTCGCGCCCGCGCGCAGGCATTTTTCCCGGTCGCCAGTCATGGCGTGGGCCGTCATGGCGATGATAGGCAGGTCCTCGAACCGGATGTCCGCCCGGATCCTTCGGGTCGCCTCGTAACCGTCCATCACGGGCATCTGCATGTCCATCAGGACCGCGTCGTAGTGCGCGTTATCGACCGCGTTGACCGCTTCCCGACCGTCGATCGCCACGTCCGTCTGTATCCCCGCGTCACCCAACATCGAGATAACCAGCGAGCGGTTGATCTCGTTGTCCTCGGCCAGCAGGATCCGCGCGCCCGCGAGCCGTTCGTTGAGTACGGTTTCTCTCGTGATCGGCGCAGGTTTGTGCGTGTCGTCCGCCCGCTTCGAATCGAACACCCGTTGCAGCGTGTCGAACAGACCGGATTGTTGTATGGGCTTAGTCAGGAAGGCATCGATCCCGATCTCTGCCGACGCACGTCGTTCATGCTCCCTGCCGAACGCGGTGACCATGACGATGGGAATGTCCCGCAACTCCGGCGTCTCCCGGATGCGTCGCGAGGTCTCGAACCCATCCATGCCGGGCATCCGCCAGTCCATGATCACGACCTCGCAGGGTCCGTCTCCTTGCGTGGTCCTCTCATGCAGTTTAGACAAGGCCTCTGCTCCGGAGGAGACCGGGCAGACCTCGAAGCCGAAGGAGGTCAGCGAGCGGGCGAGGGCCTCCCTACTGGTGGCATTGTCATCGACCACGAGGGCCCTCAGTCCGCGCAGATCGCCGGCGAATCGCCAGGACGGTTCGGCGCTTTCGTCCTGGCGGGGGAACTCGAGCTCGATACGGAAGGTCGAGCCCTTGCCCGGCTCGCTTTCGACGCCGATCTCTCCACCCATCAGCTCGACGAGCTGTTTGCAGATGGACAGACCCAGCCCCGTGCCCCCGTATTTGCGGGTCGTGGATCCGTCGGTCTGTGTAAAGGAATGGAACAGGCGATCCATATGCTCGGCGGCGATCCCGATGCCGGTATCGTGCACCTCGAATCCAAGTCGCGCGCGTGCGGCATCGACCTCGATCGCGTGCACCATGACCGAGACCTCTCCGCGTTCGGTGAACTTGATCGCGTTGCCGACCAGGTTGATCAGGACCTGGCGCAGGCGCAGCGGGTCGCCGACCAGCGCGCTCGGCGCCCCGGGATCGCGGTAGACGATCATCTCGATTTCCTTGCGTTCGGCCTGATCGGCGAACAGGTCGGCGATCGCCTCGATGACCTCCTGGAGCTGGAACCCGGTTTGCTCGATCTCCATCCGTCCGGCGTCGATCTTCGAGAAATCCAGGATGCCGTCGATCAGCGTCAGCAGCGTCTGCGCCGAGGTCCGGATCTTGTTCAGATAGTCGCGCTGCCGCGTCGTCAGATCGGTCTTCAGCGCCAGGGAGGTAAATCCCATGATGCCGTTCATCGGGGTGCGGATCTCGTGAGACATGTTGGCCAGGAACTGCGAGCGGGCCTCGCGGGCGTCCTCGGCGGCCTCCTTCGCGTCGCGCAGCTGGCGCTCCATGCGCTTGCGGCCGGTGATGTCGTCCATCACGGCCACGAAGTGGCTGACCTCGCCGCTGGCCAGGGTGATCGGGAAGATCTCGACGAGTTCCCACAGTTCCTCCCCCCGCGTGGTAGTACCGCGGACCTCCCGGCGCCATTCACCGCGGCGCGCCACCCGCTGCCAGAAGTCCGTACGGTCCTCCACCTCGTCAATACCCAGCGGCCTTACCTCGGTCAGACACCGGCCGATGACCGCTTCGGGCGGGCAGCCCGTGTTCCGGGTGAAGCGGGGGTTGACGTACTCGACCTCTCCCCTGGCGTTCATCAACGCCACCGCGGCCGGGCTCTGTTCGATCGCATGGCTCAAGGTCCGGATGCGTTCGTCCGCCAGCATGCGCTGGTAGCGTCCCCTGGCCCAGGAAAGGAATATCGCCGCCAGGATGAGGAGCGAGAAGGCGATCGCGGCACCCAGGGTCAGGCGCTTCCAGGCCGGGAACCAGGCCGATGTCGATTGCGTCAGCACCAGGGTCCAGCTCCCGAGGGGATCGTTCCAACGGACCGGTGTCAAAGCGACGATGAAACTGTCAGTGGGGGTGTGGAATCCCGAGTCCGTCACGTCCAGCGGTAGCGGGCGTGGCGCCTCGCCGGCGAACAGCCTGCCGAACCGCCGCTCGGTGCGGACCGCCTCGATCCTGGCCGGTGTCACCTCGCCGACCATCCGGTACCTCCAGTCCGCCCGGTTGCTTGCATACACGACCCCCTGGGGGGAGACGAGGAGGGCAGGGTCCTTCCAGGTCCCCAGCAGCTTGTCCACGGCGTCGAGGCCCTTCTTGATGACCACCACGCCGATGATCTCGGATGCCACGGAGGTATCGCGAAAGACGGGTGCGGCGAAATACAGACCGCGCACGCCGGAGGTGACGCCGACCGCTGCGTAGACGTTTCCTCGTCCGGCAACGGCTTCCAGGTAATACTGCCGGTAACTCAGGTCCTTGCCGGTGCTTGTCGGCGCGTCTTCGGTGTAGTACGCGACAATGACGCCCTCGGTGTTCATGACGAAGGCGTTTTCCGCATCGAAATTGGAAACGATGATCTTCAGGGTATCCGTTACCCGAGGGTCGTCACGCGGCGCCTCGCCGAGCGCCACCCGCTTGATCGCGCGGTTGGTGATGCCGAGCAGCGTCGCCGCGCCCATCGCCTTCCCGTCGACGGTTTCGTGGCTGAGCTGGATCTCGTACCGGCCGAGGTTCTGGTGCAGGGACTCCAGCTTGTCCTGTTCGATCCCGAGGCGCACCGCCCAGACCAACGCCACCGCGAGCAGGGCCGATACGACGATCGCAAAACCGGCGACCATGGCTGTGTGCCGGTGGACATAGCGAACGAGGGCGTCCACTCAGTGCAACGCGATCCAGCGGGGGGTGTGCCGGCTGGGGAACACAGGGAGCGTACCGTGGCACGTGGCCGCCATCGGGGCGGTCTAGTCGGGCGCGCAGTTGCTCACCGAACGCGCCGAGCAGGACAGACCATCGATCCAGGTCGCACCGGCTAGTCGCGCGCCGGAAAGATTCGCCCCCGAGAGATTCGCGCCGTGCAGGTTCGCGTTGTCGAGCTTCGCGTCGGCAATGTTTGCATAAAGAAGATCTGCGCCCTCCAGATCGGCGGCCTCGAGGTCGGCCTGTTCCAGACGGGCGTATTGCAGATTCGCACCCCTGAGATCGACACTGCGCTTGTCGCAGCCCCGCCAGTCCACACCCGGTCCGGCGGGGTCGTCGCAGCCTGCGTCCGCCGTTCCCGCCAGCAGTAAAACCAGCGGAACGAGCCATATCGCCGCGATTCGGGGGCAACCGTGTCTCGCGGACCACAGGGAATGTTTGTTCATCAACGGTCTCTCCCGATCGGTTGTCGATACGGCGGGATACATCGGCGTGATCGCGCGGCGAAATGTCGTGCATCCGGCTTGAAGCATCTCGCTGGCTGTGGATGTCGTGAAGCCTGCTCGATGTAGTGGATTCTAGTCCTTGCCCCCGGACACGACAAACGCGGTACCCGCGCTCACAATAGCGCTCACAATAAGGGAGCGACGAGGTGTGCGGCGTTGATGATGAACTTGCGGTGCAACGGGAGTCGGACCCACTCCGCAGGGTCCACTATCTCGGAATCCCGCACGTAGGTGCGCTGCATTTCATGGATTCGCGAGGTCATCCCGGTATCCAGGATGATCAGGGAGATCTCGAAATTCAGCCACAGGCTGCGCATGTCGAGGTTGACTGAGCCGAAGACACAGAACTCCCCGTCCACGCAGACGGACTTGGTGTGCAGCAGGCCGCCTCGAAACCGCGCGATCCTGACCCCGGCCTCCAGCAGCTCGTCGAATACCGACTGGCTTGCCAGATGCGCCAGCCGCGAGTCGTTCTTGTCCGGAATCACGATCGTGACCTCTACCCCCCGGTTCGCGGCGGAGATCAGCGCGATGAGCACGGCATCGTCGGGGACGAAGTAGGGAGTGGTCAGGATGATTTCCCTGCGTGCAGAGTAGATCGTGGTCAGGATCATTTTCATGATCGCCACGGGTTGCGGAAAAGGCCCCGAGGGCGCCACCTGGATGGTGACGTCTCCGCGCGGTTCGACCGGGTGCACATCGTGGCTGTCTTCCAGCGTTTCGAGCCCCGCGCCGGTATTGATCTCCCAGTCGTGGATGAAGGTCCCACCGAGGGGCTCGACGGCCGGGCCCTCTATCCTGACCATCGCATCAATCCAGCGACCCACGCCGACGTCCTGCTTGAAGAACCGCGGATCGACCAGGTTCTGGCTTCCGGTGTAAGCGATCTCACCGTCGATGACGACGATCTTGCGGTGGTTCCGCAGATCGGCCCTGGCCTCGAACATCGACAGCAGACCGACGGGCAGCGCTTGGGTAACCTGCACGCCGGACTCGCGCAACCGCGCCGCCCCGCGTCCGGACAGAAACGGCTTGCTACCCAGACCGTCCAGGAGCACGCGGCAGACGACCCCCCGTTTACATGCCCCGATCAGGGTGTCGAGCAGCTCGTCCGAGAGACCGCCGGGGTGCCAGATGTAGAACTCTAGGTGGCAGGTGCGCTGCGCCCGGGAGATGTCCCCGATGATCGCGCGGAAGATGGTTTCGTAGTCATCCAGCAGCACGACACGATTCCCACCCTGGGCCGGGAACCCGGGGATGGTCTCCGCCTGCCGCACCAGCGCGGTGGCAGTGGCCCGGGGATCCGGCGAGATCGCGTTGCCGTGCCGGTGCAGGGTCTCGCGCCACTCGGCGTAGGTGTCCTCGACGGCCGCGCTGCGTTTCAGAAACCGGCTGCTGACCCGGTTCTCCCCGACGAACAGATAAACGACGACGCCGAGAAAGGGCAGGCTGAGAATCAGGGCGATCCAGGCCAGCAGGATACCGACCGGGCGGCGCCTCATGATGATGCGGGCCGAGAGCCCGATCACCAGCGACCAGTGGAGGATCAGCGCCCCCAGCGCCAGCCAGCCGGTTTGATCCATCGTGATGGGCTACGCGTGCGACGTGTCAGTTGCGTTCGGGGGAGTGCAGGGAACCGCGCCGCGCGCTCCACGGGAGGAGATCCCTACGCGTTGTGCGCCGAGACCCCCCTCATGTTCACCGGTAGTATCATAGCGGCCCCCTCAGGATCCCGAAACCGCCGATATGAACCTGCTCGACATCGCGGCGTTGCTCATGACCGTCGCCGCCCTGTTCGCCTACTTCAATCATCGCTATCTCCACCTGCCACGTGTTATCGGCCTGATGGTGATATCGCTGGGCATGTCGCTGGCCATCATCGTGGTCGGTAAGCTCGGCCTGGGCGGAGTCGAGAATCATGCCAAGACGGTCGTCGGCAGTATCGACTTCGACAAGACCCTGATGCACGGCATGTTGAGTTTCCTCCTGTTCGCCGGCGCGCTGCACGTCGACCTGTCGGATCTCCTGAGGCAGAAATGGGTGATCCTGATCCTGGCGAGCGTCGGGGTGGTCGTCTCCACGCTGCTGATCGGTGTCGCGGCCCTGGCCGTATTCGGGTGGCTCGGTATCGACATGCCGTTGATCTACTGTCTGCTGCTCGGGGCGATCATCTCGCCTACGGATCCGATCGCCGTCCTCGGCATTCTCAAGACCGCAGGCGCGCCAAAGTCGCAGGAGATCAAGATCACCGGGGAATCGCTGTTCAACGATGGATTTGCCGTGGTCGTGTTCGTCGTGCTCGCCAGTCTGACGGCGGGAGAGGCCGAACCGGGCGTGGGGCAGATCGCCTTGCTGTTCGCCGAGGAGGCTCTGGGCGGGGCGTTGTTCGGTCTCGCGCTGGGTGGCGTCGCCTACTACCTGCTGAAACAGTCCAATGACTATCAACTCGAAGTCCTGATCACGCTGGCGACCGTCATGGGAGGCTATTCGCTGGCTACCGCGATCCATGTCTCCGGACCCATCGCCGTGGTGATCGCAGGCCTGCTGATCGGGAATCACGGTCGCCTCTACGCCATGTCCAGCAAATCCCGTGCGAACCTGGACACCTTCTGGGAACTGCTGGACGAGACACTGAACGCGATCCTGTTCGTACTCATGGGACTGGAACTGCTGGTGCTGAGCTACGACGGCCGATACCTGCTCGCGGCACTGCTGATTATTCCCGTCTCCCTGCTGGCGAGGTTCATCACCGTGGGAACCCTGGTGGGGCTGTTTCGCTTCGGGCGCAGCTTTGCCGCAGGCGTGGTCAAGATCCTGACCTGGGGCGGCCTCCGCGGGGGGGTTTCGGTTGCGCTTGCGTTGTCGCTCTCACCGGGTCCGGAACGCGGGGTCATCGTGGCCGTGACCTACGCGGTGGTGGTCTTCTCCGTGATCGTTCAGGGTCTGAGCTTGGGCCGCCTGATCCGCTGGATTCACCCGCCGCACAAACCCGTCGAGGCGGAGCGGTAGGAGTGAATCCGGACGACGGGCGGGGCCAACGGCGCGGCGGTCACACCCTGAAGACGTACTCCCGGTCGGGATCGCGCTCGCAGTCCTGCGGGTAGCTCCTGCGCTTGTCGGCGTAGTATTGCTCCCGATAATCTCCCGCCGAGGCGCGGTTGTAGGTGACATAGAGCAATCGGCGCCGTTCGCCGGTGAGGTTCGGTCCGGAACCGTGCGGGGTGAACGAATCGAAAAAAATCGCGTCTCCCGGCTCCGTCGGGCAGTGGACGAAGGCCATATCCCGCATATCGTCCTCGGTCAGCGGCTTCCATTCCTCGAACATCCCCTGCTTGTGGTGCCCGGCCACGACCTCGAGGCAGCCGTTCCCCACGGTTGAACGATCGATCCCGACCAGCACCGAGATGAACAGGTCCGCGTAATCGCCCCAGCCTGCCTGGTGATCCTGGTGCGGCTTGAACCCGTCTCCCCCGGGCAGCTTGAAGTTGACCTTCTCCTTGAACAGCACGGCCGGTTCGCCGAACAGCTCGGCGACCGCCTCCTGCAGGCGGCTGCCAATAAACAGGTCTCTGAAGCCGGTATGGAAGGGGGCGAAGTTCTCCATCCGGTTGAGGATGCGCGTTCCGTCCCCGGTGAGCGAAGGCTCGTAGTATCGCTGGTGTGCACCGGGGGTGTCCGGCCAGTGCTGGATCTCGTCCACCCAGTGGGTGATCGCGGCGATCTCGTCCTGGTCGTAGAAGCCCCGTGCGACGAGAAACCCGTCTTCTTCGAAATCGGCCAACTGTTCCGCGGTCAGTACCGGCATGTCATTCCCCTTGCATGATCCAAATACCGTCGCAGCCTAGCCGCACAGGCGCCGCACGGTCTTGACGTTCATCAGGTCCTGCGCACCAAATTAGTGCCCTCTGCGTTGTAACAGCACCGAAACGGATATCAGCACCACGCTTGCACCGATCATCAGCATGCCGGCACGCAGGTGTTCGAAGTTCGCGGATGCATGGACCAGCGGGTGATCCGGGGGCAGCAGGCCGATCATCAGCAGGGAGATGCCGCAGAGCAGGAAGCCGTCCACGGGAGAACTGCCGCCGATCACGATGAACGCCAGCGTCTGCAGACACAATGCCATCACCAGTGCGGTGACGGGCTCGGGATAGAGAAAGTAGATCAGGACCGACACGGCCGACAAGGAGTAGGAGATTTTTCTTTGCAGTGTCTTCATGAGGCGGAGTGTATTCGGTGGCTTTCAGCTAGTATGAGCAAAGTGTGTGCCGGTAGTTTCAATCGGGATCGAAAACGAATCCTGTCACAGGATATCGGGGTGTTCCAGGATCTCCAGCGCCTCCCCGGCAACCTCGCGGACCTGGGCCTGCTCGTCGTGCAACAGTTTCCGGATTACGGGTCTCGCCTCCACTGCGCCCGTCAAGGCGAGAAAATATGCCGCATCCGCACGCGTGGCGGGGCTCGGGGCCCCGGTGAGCGCCTTGATACGATCGAATGCCCCGACCAGGGCCTCGTGACCGGCAAGCTCCTCGACGATCGCTGAGACACCGATACGCACCGACAGGGGAACCTCTTCGCCGGCGAGCAGGCCGAGCAGATCTTGGACCTCCACGGGGCTTTCCTGAATGCGCGCCATCGCCCGGGCGAGGTGTCCGTTGTCGAGCAGGTCGGAATAGTAGTGCGCGACGCCATCCTCCCGCGTCGATTCCCGCGCCCAGTGCTTCAACTCGGTTTCGGTATAGTTGCCGGGCAGTACGAAGTCACCGATCCGCGTCCAGGGGACCGAACGTGTTCCGACCTCGCGGGCCGCCTCCGGGTATTCCATCACGTTGACGGCCTTCAGTCGGGCGACGATGCCCTGCTCGAGAAGGGAAACCAGCGCGTTCAGGACCTGCGGGCAATGCGCGCAGCCCGGCTGCATCAGAAGCAGTGCGTCCGGCGGCGATCTGCGGGTGTCGGAAGTGCGGGACATCGGTTCAGGTCGAAAGGTGGGAATTGCCGATACCGGATCAGCGCTGTGGCGTCCCAGGGACTCATATACCCGCTCCCGGGGGCATTCTCTGCACCCTACCCGGCGGCGGGGGAGTCGGAGAGGCGTGATGAAGCACCAGGAGCCAGCCGTCGCCGTAGTTGCGGTACAGGTTCGTCGCCAGGATGGGAGGCGGACGGTTGCTCGTGTCTCCATTCAGGGTAAGCTGCTCGAGCACGATATGGATGGCGCAATCACCCGATTCGGTCCAGTGCTGGTGGTGCACCTCGATCTCGATCCGCGCCCCGGTGGAAAAGACCTCTTCCCACGCCTCGCGGACGCCCTGCCGGCCGATAGCTTGACGGCGTATCGGCTGGATGCAGATGATATCGTCGCGGGCTGCCCAGGCGGACATCATCGCGTCGATATTGCCTTCCTCGAAGGCGTCGTAAAAGGCGTCTTCCGCATCCTGAGGGGTTTCGAAGGCGTTCAGCATGGCGACTCCGGTGATGAAAAACGCGCTATATTAGGCGAAGCATCCCGCAAACGCTATCCCCGCGAATGCCTCCGGCGTGGGTTCCGGAACCGATCGGTTCACGAAGGCGCATGACTCGAATCCTGGCCGTCGGCACTGCCGCGGTAGATATCATCCATTCCGTTGACGGCTACCCGCCGGAGGACGCCGAGGTCCGGGCGCGGTCGCGGCGTCGCGCCACGGGAGGAAACGCGGCGAATCTGCTTCAGGTGATCGGCGGACTGGGCCACGCCTGCGCGCTTGCCGGCGTTCTGGCGGACGATCCGGAAGGGGTCTGGGTTCGCGCGGCCCTGCGAGAGCGCGGGATCGATCTCTCTGCCTGCCAGACCGTGGCCGGCGGCACGACACCGACCTCCTGTATCTATCTCAACTCGCGCAACGGTTCGCGCACCATCGTGCACTCGCGGGATCTCCCGGAGTACGCGTTTCGGAATTTTGCCGATATCGATCTGGACGCCTTCGACTGGCTGCACTTCGAGGGCCGGAACGTCGAGGAGACCCGGCGAATGATCGACCTGGCGCGCACGGTGAGACCCGGGCTTCCGGTTTCAGTCGAGATTGAGAAGCCGAGGCCAGGTATCGAGATCCTGATCGACGGCGTGGACGTCGTTCTGTTCTCCCGGGACTATGCGCTTGCCCGAATGCATGACAGCGCCGAATCACTACTGGACTCGATATCGACGCCCGCCCTGCGAGTCTGCGCCTGGGGCGAGACCGGCGCGTACGCCCGGACCCCCGACGGCGGACGACTGCAGGCCTTCGCGTATCCACCCGAGGTTGTCGTCGACACCCTGGGGGCGGGCGACACCTTTAATGCCGGTCTCCTGGACGCGCTGATACGCGGGCGTAGCGCGGTCGACGCGCTGGAGGACGCCAGCCGCCTGGCGGGTGCGAAATGCGGAATGGTCGGTTTCGAGGGTTTGAGTTCAAGGGGTTGATCGCTAACTGGACCGGGCGCCCCGAACAGCGGTCCTCATAACGGCTCGATGTCTCTCGTATCGCCCGTGCATTGCACGCCACCATCCGGATGTCATTGCAGGCAGGGTCTATGCTCTCTATCATCGCCGGCGCGCGCTGGATCTGCCACCGGTCTAACGGCAGGGGAATCGCGCCGCCGCGGCGGATATCAACGAGAGCAGGCATCGGGGCAGGACGGCCATGAATCCCAACAAGGTCTTTTTCGGTTTTTTCATCGTGCTCGCGCTGACGTTGAACTTCGGGTTCGTCGTAGGAGAGATCGACAGGCCCGAACATCACCATGTCTACGAATTCTTCGCGGTGATCGTGGTCAATGTGATCGCGACCATCCTCAAGCTCGGGGACCGCACCCAGATGGGAGCGGTACTGCTCGCCACGAGCTTGGTCGCGGTGCTGCAGCTCCTGGCGGGTGCGGTAGTCTGGTGGGCTGCCATCTACGTCTCGGATATCGGCATGACGCCCACAGTCACCGCCAGCATCGTCTCGCTCGCCAGCGGTGCGGTACTCGCAAACGTGGTCTCCGTTGTACTGCTGATCGTGGAAACCGTCACCGTCCGTCGCTGAATCCCCGCCAAGCACCGGGTCGCCATTGCCATGGACAGCGTAATCTTCACCGTCATCCGCCGCATGCGGTTTCCGCTGATGGCGTTGACGATCGTCTATTCCATCGCGGTACTGGGATTCACCCTGATTCCCGCCCAGGATGCGAGCGGGAACCCCGCGCGTATGGGGTTTTTCGACGCCTTCTACTTCGTCAGCTATACGGCGACGACGATCGGGTTCGGCGAACTACCTTATCCATTCACACCGGCACAGCGCCTCTGGACGATCGTGTGCATCTACGCGACGGTCATCGTCTGGATCTACTCCATCGGCACCCTAATCTCCCTGGCCCAGGACGCGGGGTTTAACCGCGCGGTGACCCGGCGACGGTTCAGGAAGCGAGTCCGGGAGCTGACACGCCCCTTCTACCTGGTCTGCGGCTACGGCGAGACAGGCACCGCGCTGACCAGGGCGCTGATCCACCGCAACCGGATGGCGGTCGTGATCGACGTCGATCCCCAGCGCATCAGCGCGCTCAAGATGGAGAACTATCAACTGTTCGTTCCGGCGCTGTGCGCGGATGCCGGTGTCCCGACCATACTGCGGGAGGCGGGTCTGAAGCACGACCGATGCATCGGTGTCGTGGCGGTGACCGACGATAACGAGATCAACCTGAAGATCTCCATCACCGCCAAACTGCTGCACAAGGACATCACCGTCTACGCGCGTTCCGATTCGAGCGACGTGGAGAAGAATATGGAGTCCTTCGAGACCGACAATGTCGTCGATCCCTACGAGACCTTCGCGCTGCACCTGGCGATCGCGCTCGAGATGCCGTGCCAGTTTCTGATCCATCGCTGGCTTTCCGGACTCAATATCGAGAAGCTCGAAGAACCAGTCTATCCACCCGCTACCGGGCTGTGGGTGATCTGCGGTTTCGGCCGTTTCGGAAAGGCGATCTACAGTCGTCTCAAGGTCGAAGGTGTCGGCGTGATCGTGATCGAGGCGACACCGGACAGGACCGGGGAACCGGCCGAAGGCTGCATCAAGGGGCGGGGCACGGAGGCCGAGACACTGAAGGACGCACGGATCGAATCCGCCGTCGCACTGGTGGCAGGGACCAGCGACGACACCAACAACCTGTCCATCGTCATGACGGCCAAGGAGCTGAATTCGCGGTTGTTCGTGGTGTTAAGGCAGAACGAGCTGGTCAACCAGGACATCGTCGACGCCGTCCACGCGGACATCGTGATGCACCCCAGCGCGATCATCGCCAACAGGATACGCGTCATGATGATGGTTCCGTTGTTGCGCGAATTCATCGTGTTGGCGAAGATGCAGGACAATGCCTGGGCCTGCGAGCTTGCGAGTCGGATCTCGGCGCTGGTCGGTGACGAGGCCCCGGATGTCTGGGAGGTGTGTCTGAAGTGTTCCGGCCTGCCCGGTGACCGGACCGATCCCGTCGCAGTCATCAGGGCGCTTACGGATAAGCAAACGGTCAGACTCGGTCACCTCATGTACGATCCGCACAAGCGCCACGACAAATTGCGCTGCCTCACGCTGTTGTTGAAGAGCGAGCACGGTTCCACCTTCCTGCCTAAACCCGAGACCGCATTGTCGGTCGGTGACAGGATACTGTTCTGTGGCAGCAGCGCCGCGCGCGACGACATGGAATGGACGCTGCAGAACGAGAACATCCTGAGGTACTCGATGACCGGAAAGTCACGTTCGCCGCAGCGAATCTGGAAGGTGCTGGCCCACGCTCTGGGGGTGCGTCACTAAGGCGGGCTGGCGGTTCTCCCGCAGGCGCGTCCGGGGAGCCCAGGCGTTGGAATTGGTGGCGACAGCAGGACTATACTGTGACTCGTAATCCATTTGAAAGACTTGATCGGAAACCCGGCAAGCGACAATCAACTAGGGGAGTACTCGACATGGCAGAAACGATGAACGACATCATGCATCCCGGCAGCGATGCGGCGGATGAAACGTTTCCCTATGCACCGCAGGGTTGGTCACGCAGCGTAGCCGAGTCCGTGGCCTCGGGCGATGGTCTCAGCCTGACGGACGATCACTGGGAGGCCATCAAGGCGCTGCAGTCGTATTTCTCCAAGCACGAATCGGCGAAGCCGCGAGAATTGCACGACGCGCTGGACGAAAAATTCCACGCGCGCGGAGGAATCAAGTTTCTCTACGAACTGTTCCCGGGTGGACCCATTGCCCAGGGTTGTCGCGTCGCGGGTCTCGAAGCGCCCGCGGGCAGCGCGGACGCCTCCTTCGGCAGCGTGAAGTAGGCGGGTATACCGCAGCCAGGCGGAGTGGAAGCCGGTACGGTCCGACAGGCGGTGCCGGCGCAGGTGGGCCGATTTACGCGGTGCCCGGCATCCCGCCGGGTAATCACCCGGCATCCCTCCGGGTAATCGTGACACCCCCGGGTTTGTGGTCCGAGATCGGGCGGGCGTATTCTCGCGCGGACACCGATTGCCGATCGCCATCCCCACACATTCAGGTAGGAGAACAGTCGGGGGGTAGACACTGGGCGTGTCCCGCCTTGTCGCGTAGCCACGGCGTACCGCGGCACGGGAGATTCAGGATGAACAAGGAGCGGACATGACGGACACCAAGATACTGCTTGACGAAAACGAGATCCCGACCCACTGGTACAACGTCGTCGCGGACATGCCCAACCCGCCCCTACCGCCGCTGGGACCGGATGGAAAACCGGCGGGCCCGGAGGCGCTGGCCGCAATCTTTCCTCCAGGGATTATCGAGCAGGAGGTCAGCGCCGAGCGTTGGATCCCGATTCCTGAGGCCGTACGCGAGATCTACCGATTGTGGCGGCCTTCGCCGCTGTACCGGGCGAGGCGGCTCGAAAATGATCTGGGGACACCGGCGAAGATCTATTACAAGTACGAGGGTGTCAGCCCGGCCGGATCGCACAAGCCCAATACCGCCGTGGCGCAGGCCTATTACAATCGGCAGGCCGGGATCAGGCGTATCTCCACCGAGACAGGTGCGGGGCAGTGGGGTTCGTCGATGGCGCTCGCCGGGCGCATGTTCGGACTCGAAGTCGTCGTATACATGGTCAAGGTGAGTTACCACCAGAAGCCTTACCGGCGATCGATGATGCACACCTGGGGTGCCGAGGTGTATCCCAGCCCCACCGACCACACCAACGCCGGGCGGCAGATTCTCGAGCAGGATCCCGATACGACGGGATCACTCGGGATCGCCATCTCGGAGGCGGTCGAGGTGGCGGCCACCAACGAGGACACCAACTACAGCCTCGGATCGGTACTCAACCACGTCCTGCTGCATCAGACGGTGATCGGGCAGGAAGCGAAAAGGCAGTTCGAGAAGATCGGGGAATATCCCGACATGGTGTTCGCACCCTGCGGAGGCGGATCGAACTTCGGTGGCATCGCCTTTCCGTTCTTCGCCGACAAGGCGGCGGGGCGCGAAGTGAGGCTGGTTGCCGTCGAGCCCCAGTCCTGTCCCACCCTGACGCGCGGAATCTACGCCTACGACTTCGGCGATACGGTGGGACTGACACCGTTGATGAAGATGTTCACCCTCGGTCACGACTTTTTGCCGCCGGGCATCCACGCCGGCGGGTTACGTTACCACGGGGATTCGCCGTTGGTTTGCCAGCTCTTCAAAGAGGGATTGCTGGAGGCGGTGGCCGTTCCTCAGGTAGCCACCTTCGAGGCCGGCGTGCGGTTCGCGCAAACCGAGGGGATCGTCCCAGCCCCGGAATCGAACCACGCCATCCGCGCTGTCGTCGACGAGGCGTTGCGCTGCAGGGAGTCGCGGGAGCCAAAGATCCTGTTGTTCAACCTATCCGGTCACGGACACTTCGACATGTCGTCATACGACAAATTCTACAAGGGCGAGCTGGAAGACACCGAGTTTCCCGAAGAGGCGCTGAAAGTGGCCCTGTCGCACCTGCCTAAGGTGGAGGCCGCCTGAGCCCCCGTCACTTCGGCGTATGGATGGAAGCAGCGTTCCACATCATGACAGGGAACGGGCGAACGAGCGCCGGGATCCTCGGTACGCGGCCCGCTCCGGGCAGTGCATCGACTCCCCTGACTCCCGTGTGTCCGCTGAGTCTGGCGGTTAGGCGATTGCCGGAAAATGGCATACCAGGTCGCGCCGGATTTTTGTTCGTCATCAAGACGCGACAACAGGCGCCTAGTCGATGAGATGGTCTCCTCCCCCTTCTAACTCGGCGTCGCGATGCGCCACGATGGAAGTGTAAACCGATCATCAAACCAAAAGGGGATGAGACCATATACGAACGATGGAACGGTTGTCGCAACACAGAGGACGGACGACAAAGACAAGCAGGATGGTATGTCATTTGACAGAAATCGCCTTAGCCTCGCAGAAGGCTATAGAGCGTGTCCTTCAACTGCACCCGCTCTTTTTTCAGGTCCTCCAGCGTCTCGTCTGCGACCGGGGCGCCAAGGCCTTCGAGTTCCCGGATTCGGTTATCGAGTGTGTCGTAATTCTTCATAAGTTTGGCGAACGATGTGTCGTTCGCCCGTAGCTCGCCGATTTTTTCGGCGTACTCCGGAAATTCGTGCATCAAATCATGGGATTCCCCAAGCATTTACACCTCCTATTCTTGTATGTCGGCGAAATGGTACCCCATCCGGCGGCGGGCTTCATCGCCGGGTTTTCGGCCTATTCGGTGGCAGGCGTCTACGGTGTAATGACCTGGTCCGGCATGTTTCCCGACGACGCGCCATTAGAGATCCGCAATGCATCCGATCGTCGTCCCCCGTACGAGTTTTTCGCCGATCTGCCGCTCGTAACTGCACTTGTCGCAGCCCATAAACATGATTCCCTCGTCGGCCGTGGCTATGAGTCTCGCCGCGCGGACTATACTTCAGATTTGCTGTCATGTCGTTGCCATGTTTTCTGGTCCCTTCCCGAACGGGAGGAGGAAGCGCACGGGTGAGAACTATTTCCAGCTTGCCGATGTTGATCGGCCTCGGTGTCGCCGCGGGCCTTTTCGCGGCTGAAAGGACCTACGTTTCCGAGAACGACCCGTCACCGTCTTTCATTTGATGCACTGAGCCGCCGCGGGCAGCGGCCCGGGTCGACGGGAACGGGTGACCTCGTCGCCGGTGACGGCGCGCGAATCCCGACGAGTGCCGGACGCTCAGTCGGTTTCAGCGACCACGGTTCGCACCGCCGAGGTCAGTATCCCGATATCGCGTTCTGTCGCTATGTAGGGCGGCATCAGGTACACCAGTTTTCCAAATGGGCGGACCCATACCCCCAGCTCGACAAACCTAGGCTGCACGGCCCGCAAATCGACGGTTTCGATCGTCTCGACCACGCCGATCGCCCCCAGTACACGCACATCCGCCACCCCCCGCATCGACCGGCAGGGTTCCAAGCCCGCCGAAAGCCAGGTTTCCAGATGGGCAATCCTTTCCCACCAGGGCGAGTCGGTCAGCAGGCGCAGACTGGCCAGCGCGGCGGAGCAGGCCAGCGGGTTCGCCATGAAGGTCGGGCCGTGCATGAAGACGTGTGGTGCGTGAGCACCGATCGTTTCACTGATCTCGCGTGTGGTCAGCGTGGCGGACAGCGTGAGATAACCACCGGTCAGCGATTTGCCCAGGCACAGGATGTCCGGCGTGACGCGCGCATGTTCGCAGGCGAAGAGCCGGCCGGTACGGCCGAATCCGGTGGCGATCTCGTCCAGGATCAACAGGGTGTCGTGCCGATCGCAGAGATCTCTGACGCGTGCCAGGTAGTCGGCGGAATAGAACCGCATGCCGCCGGCGCCCTGAACGATCGGTTCCATGATGACCGCGGCGATCCGCTCGTGCTCGCGCCGGAGTGTTTCTTCCATCGGCGCGATATCCTCGCCAGTGCTGGGTTCGCCGAACCGGCACGCCGGGGTATCGACGAAGAACTGCCGGGTGAGGGCGTCCGTGAACAGGGTGTGCATACCGGTGACCGGGTCGCACACCGACATGGCGCCGAAGGTGTCGCCGTGGTAACCGCCCCGGATCGTCAGGAAGCGTTGCCGGGAGGTTGAGCCCCTGGCGTGCCAGTACTGGATCGCCATCTTCATGGCGACCTCCACCGATACCGACCCCGAGTCGGCGAAGAACACCGATTGCAGGGCGTCCGGCGTCAGTTCCACGAGGCGTCCGGCCAGTTCGACGGCCGGGCGATGCGTCAGTCCGCCGAACATGACGTGCGACATCTGGCGGACCTGGGCCTCGAGCGCCTGGTTCATTTGCGGGTGGTTGTAGCCGTGAATGGCGCACCACCAGGATGACATACCGTCGATCAGTTCGCGCCCGTCCGCCAGTTTCAGACGTACGCCTTCGGCGGAAACCACCGGAAAGACGGGCAGGTCGGACCCGATGGCGCTATAGGGGTGCCAGACATAGGCACGATCCAGCGCCATCCAGTGTTCGGTTGAGCGCAAGGGAACTCGTTCCATGGCAGTGGGTGCGGCAGCTGGAAGATGCGGGGACGAGGTAAGGCGGCAGTGTACCGCAGCGTCCGGCAGGGAGCAGCTCGCCATGTCCAGCTCTCTCCGCATCTGAGAGGGAAGGCCCGGGATGGGGGCGGGTGTTCGTGGGAGATTCTGTGTCGGTTGATGGTCCCGCCCCCCCTCCCGGCTCCCCCCTGCCAGGGGGGAGGTGACATGACTACTACCGCCTGCGGAGGATTTTCGTGACGTTCAACCGGCGGCGCTGGACGACTTCAGCCGGATTCGTACACAATTGCCAGATAGCTATTGAGGAATTTGCAGTAGATCCCCGATCCATGACCAAACCGGAATGTAACAGTACGGGCCTTATCGGCCTGGTGACCGCGCAGATGCGGGACTGTGAAACCACGGTCACTGAACTCGGTCTGTTCCCGAAGCATATCTCGGTGCTGAGCGCCCGTTACCTGTCGATCCTTCTGAGACATAACGTCATCAAGTTGCCCCGGAACGCGATCGGGGTCCGGATCCGGCTCGAACTCGCCAACCGCAATCGCCTGTCGCGCGAATCCTTCGACGCAGCCTGCGAACTGGTGCGTGCCATCGACGTTCGCCCCCCCGCGCGCGGCACGCCCGCCCACAAGGTCGCCTCGGAAATGTTTAGGGTGCTGCTGGCTCCCGCCGCGGGTTGAACCGGCCGAATTCAGCCTGAGCGGGGATGCGGCTTCCCCTAAGGCGATTGCCGGAAAATGACATCGCCGACCTTTTCCGCCATATTGTACGGCGCCTCGATGGCGACGCCGTCGATCGCACGGCCCTCGGCCTTGGCGTGTTTCACCTCGGTGACCCAGATAATGCCTACGTCCGCCTCACCGTTCTCGATGCGGTACGGCGTTTCGCGGTGATGGCGCTCGGTAAACCAGGTCCTGCCTTCCACGGCCCAGCAACCCTTGCACATCTTCCCGCCCGTGACCTTCTCGTACAGATCCAGGTCCTTCAACATCTGCGAGCCGTAGAATTTGAAGATCCCCTCGGTGATCGGGTTGGGGTGCGACTCCACCAGGTCGTCGCGGCCGAGGTCCTTTGCGCCCTTGATGTTCTTCGGGTTGCCTTCGGCACCAGATCGGCTTCGGTATTGGCCGGTACATGCATCACAGCAAGGGGCCGAGCATCCCCAGGGTGTTGTTCCAGAGGCGTCGGCCGATCGACCATGATTCAACCTGCGCCAGCGTCACCTCGTTCGAGCTCGCGAGGTACGCTTCCTGACGATCCCGCATCTGCGCTGTCAGTGCCTTGTCCCAGAACAGGATGTTGTTCTCGTAGTTCAGGTCGAAGCTTCGGCGGTCCATGTTTGCCGAGCCGATCAGGGTCACGTCGTCGTCGACGACCATCGATTTCGTGTGTAGCAGACCGCCCACATACTCGTGGATCCTGACACCGGCGGCCAGGAGGTCACGGTAGTAGCTGCGGCTCGCCGCGGCGGTGATCCGCGAGTCGCAGCGCGCCGGGAATACGATCGTCGTATCGACCCCGCGGTTGGCGGCGGCGCAGAGCGCCCCCTGCATGGACTCGTCAGGGACGTAGTACGGCGTGGTGACGACGAGCCGGTGCCGGGCTGCGTACATCAGGGTCTGGAAGGTCTCCGGCATGGCCGAGTACCGGACCGTCGGGCCAGTGGCGATGACCTGCGCGGGAAAGCCCTTTGCCGGTACCTGGATCGGTGTCTCCAACATGCTCCGGATATCCTCGTCGACATAGGTCATCCAGTCGCCCGCGAAGACGTGCTGGTTCTGGCGCGCGATCGGCCCCTCGAAGCGCATCAGGGCATCCACCCACGGCGCGAACCTGGGCTTGACGCGGAACTCGGGGTCCGCGCAGTTCTGGCTGCCGCAGTACGTGATCCGATCGTCGATGACCACGATCTTTCGGTGATTGCGGAGATCGATTCGCCCATGGAACGGGCGGAGCAGGGGGTTTCCGATCGGCAGGGCGACGCCCACCTTGACGCCCGAGTCGCGCATGTCCGTCCAGTGTCTGGAGGCGATCATCGCTCGGGACCCCAGATTGTCGGCCATGGCCCGGCAAGTCACCCCGCGGGCGGCGGCCCGCTTCAGTGCTTGGACGACCTTGAGACCGTTGTTGTCCGCCAGCCAGATGTAGAACGTCAGGTGGATGTGGTCGCTGGCTGCGTCCATGTCGGCGACCATGTCGTCTATCGCCGCGTTGGAATCCGCCGTTAGACAGGCCGAGTTGCCCCCGACCGGCAGGAAGCCGTTGATGGTCTCCCCGAGTCGAAAAAGCGGTGCGCAGCGATCGGGATATTCCGGTGTGAGGTTGGCCTCGTCCCCCGGGGAGGGCGCGGCGGTGGGCGGTATGCCGGCAAGAACCTCTTTCGCGCGGGCGATACGCCGCCGCCCGATACTGGTCTCCCCGAACAGGATATAGGCCACGATACCCACCACGGGCAACACCGCGATCACCGCCACCCAGGCGACCCGGGACGCCGGATCCCGGTGGGGCCGCACCAGCGCGCGGACGATGAACGCCAGTTCAACCACGCCGAGCACGATATAGTACAGCGTTGTCTCCATCGGTCTATCTCCTTTGGAGGGGCGAATGGCGGGAAGGTTAACAGGTATTTGACGTACAACCGCATCCTGCCGAGGCATGGCGTCTGGCACCTTACGGGGTCGGCAGCGTTGCGGCGTACTAGGAGCCTGTCGGACTGAGGATTAATCTACTGCGCTGATGGGAGCTCGGCTCAAATGCCCCCGATTTTTCGTTGCGTAGGCCCACTATGCGCCTCAAAATCGTGAACATTCGATCTCGCTCTCCCATCATGCTCGCT
>JAJDOJ010000158.1 GCA_022340215.1 Gammaproteobacteria bacterium | reverse complement strand
CCTAGTCCGATCGGCGCGTACGGCTCCCCAAGATCGAGATTAGTCACTGCCTTCAGCGCCATCTCGCTGTCGGTCGACTCGTAATCGAGCTTGGCCGCCAGGAACTTGCGCACGATCGACGACCAGGTCTGAAAGGCCGCGGCCGCGCCCGGCAGCCAGAACGATGCGATATCCGATTGTCGCGGTGTCCCGACGATCTGCCCTTTCTGGATACGACACCCCGCCGGCACCCACTTGTGCGCGGCAACCATCGCGGCCTTGCACTCCGGCCCGTTGATGACACCGCAGTGCGGGCACGGAACACCGGCCTCGTCCGCAACGGAATCGAGGTGATCCCCGAGCAGGTCATACCAATGCGGCCACGCGAATCCATCGATCCCGCTCGGTTGCATGAAGTATTCGCCGCACGCTTGGCAGGGCCAGTAGAACCGGCGCCGATCCCCGAGGTTGAACAGGCTACAGATGCCCTTTGCCGGCGGCGCCTCGTGCGGTTCCGATGGCGTCCACTGGGGTTCCTGCACGTCCCACCCTGGAGAAGATTCCGCCATCGTCATCCCCGCCGAGAGAAACGTTGTCGTCCGTTTCAGGGCCAGCGCGAACGGCGCCCCTTCACCGTCGACGTCGAGCGGCATCCGGTCGTGATCGGTCAGCGCGACGAACTTCAACGCGCGTCCGGAGAGCTGTGAGATCGAGGGCCAGCCAATCGAGAGAATCACGCCGTTGCGATATTGCTTATCGAAGATAATATCCTTGCTGCGCGCAGGACTCAGTTCGGCGCGCAGGTCATCGCTGTTGCGGTGCATCCTGTCGACGCGCCGTTTGCTGAAGTCACGCGCGGTGATTTGGCTGGTCTGCACGACCAGCATGTCACCGGGCGCAACCTTCGCCATGTAGGAACTCCACACATCCACCAGCGCCTGTGTCTTCCCTGCCTGCGCCGGCCCGACGAAGACCAGGCCGGCGTATCTACGGCTCGCCAGAAGATCCATGGGCTCGATCATGTACGGCGTGACCTGGGGGTCGAACTTGCCGACATAGCCCCCGGGCAACGCGAGCTTTACGTACTTCGCCGCGGCCTCGCTGACGCGCATCCGCGAGCGCGGCCGTGCCAGCTCGGCGACGTCGCGCCGAATCGCGGAGGCCTGCGCGAATCCCTTCATCTCGAATCGAACATGTCGACCTGCGGCGGGGGCGGTTTCTCGGGGACGTCGATGGTATCGCCGGCGACACCTTCGACGGCGATCTCCGGTACCGGTTCGTCACCCATCAGGGCCGCGTACAGGTTTTCGCGGAGCGCATCGAGCGCGGCCTCGACGCGCGCAATCGCCTCGTGCCCAAGACCGCAATCCCGGTCCAGGACGTCCGGTAACGTCTCCAGCAATTGAACTGACGCCTTGACGACGAACGCCAGTTCGGCGCGCGACTGCTCGACAGGCAACAGCAGGTGCCCGCGACCGTCATCGAACGCCTGCACGTCCCTGGCGCTCAGGCGTCTGAGTACCGTGTCCCTGGTCACGGCGAATTCTCGCGCCAGGGACGACGCACTGAACCGAATCCCGTCCGCCCGGATTACAGCAGCCTCCATTACGCAACCCTCCGTACCGGTATATCCATACGTGAATATACACTCAGCCGGTTGCACAGGGCCCGGTACGCGGCGCAGTGCGGGTCTTCCAGGTCGACGATCGTCGCGGTTTCCTTTCCGGGCGCCGGCTTCGATAGCCGGTTCAAATACCCTAACAACCACCCTCTGTTGGATAGCGGGCTGCCCAGTACAAGCGCCCGCCAGTGGGTCGCGGTAAAGTCGTCAGCGGACGCGGTCAGGTAGGTCGCCAGTAGCAGCGGTGCGTTATGCATGTCGATGCGCGCCTGGTCGAGAACCGACTTGGTAATCAGTTCGTGGATCACCACGCCGTCGCCTGTGTATTCTTCCAGGAGGCGGACCTGCTCGACTGTTTCGGCCAGCAGCAGCGTAGGGCGTTGCTCGACCTGTTCGATAGCGAGTTCGGCGAGCAGCATGTTCCGGCTCTCGTCGCGCCGGGCCGCGGTCATGAAATGCGCCCATCCCCGGGACTCGCAGCGGAATCCGGAATCGTACATCTCGACCTGTAGCCGCGGCGCCGGCAACGGCCGGTGCGGCATCCGCTCCGTGGTGCGGATGCGCATTCGGCGTTCCTTTGCCGTCGGAAACGTGACGACCTTGCGCGTCACAACTTGTTGGGTGGCTCGACCTTCGAGAGCTGTGTTACCGCCTGTTGGAAGTATTGCCGTAGTAGCTCCTCGGTCTGTATCGGATCGGTTACGCCGACCAATGCATCCTCGAGTCCGAGCTCCGCGTCCTCGAGGAGTTCGGCGATCTCGCGCATGCAATTGTTCCACGTTCGATTCGTCATCGCCGACAATCCCGCGCTTTCAAATCCGCCGCATGCTGCGGATTTACCGGCATGCTGGGAAACCCTCGCCGAGCTCGACGCCAGTCGTTGTCCCCGAGGGAGTTCCGCCCGCACCGCGCCAGTCGAGCGAGAAACGACACACGGTGCGGGCGTACCCCGCGCGGGAACGGCAGGACGAAACCGAGGCATTCCGAAACCTGCCGCGCCGTACTCAGTCGAGCGAGCTGCGCAACTGCGCGGACCGCCCATCGATTTTCTTCGCTCCCCTGGCCTCGTCAGGCGTTGATACAGAAACTCTCGGCATGACGTACCCCGATGTCCTGGAACACCCGCAGCACCAGACCGCCCGAGGCGGCCTTAGAGGCGGTGTCCGGGACGATATCGAGCGCGCCCCACATGCCCGATCAGAAGATCGTTCCAATTGCCATACATGATTCGTTTGGGGCTGAGCTGGCTTGTCACCAACACCTCCTCGCCGCCGACCGTGCCATCCGTGCCAATCACGAACTGGCCGCTGCCGGCGTCCTTGGTTTTTGTTTTCATGCCGCCGCGCACGGCCGGGGTGCAGATATAGGCGAGACTCCCCGTGGCCGCGTCGTGCGAATCAAGGGCGGTCACGAACCCGACCGCCTCCTCCCAGGTCGGGACGCCGGCAGTCAGGTCCGTGATCGTCTGGGCCAGCACGTCCGGGGTGTTCGCCACACCGATCGGGCTGTTACCCGTGCCGTCGCCCTCGAGAGCTGCGAGATCGATGGTGAGTGCGGCGCCGCGGGCCAGGTCCTCCGCCACCAGCGCATCGATCTGCGGTGTGGATTGCTTCAGCAGACGCCGTGACATCGCCACGCTGCCCGCCACGGTCTTTGGCATCATCGATACGGAATCGAGCGACACGTCCTGGTCGGTGACATCACCATCGTCCGGCAGCCACGCGAACGCGCCGCTGCCGGTCAGCCTCGGGATGTCCACGTTGCCCCGCAGCCCGGAAAAGGAAAGTCGCGCCGGCCTGCCCCACGACCGACTGTGCCTGCAGGTTGTCGATGAACGCGGTTTCGATTGTCTCCTTGCCCACCAGCTTGGTGCCTTTGGTGACATTTATCACCCGTGTTAGTTCGATCGGGATGACCATCCCATGAGGCACGTAGAACCCTTTGGAGGGTTTGTCCGTGGTCGCGGCGATATGGTCGGACACCGCGCGCTCGAACGATGCGGCTGTCTTCCACGCGCCGCTGTCGCCCTGGCTGGCCTCCACGGCCGCCCGGATCGCCCGGATCGCCCGGGTCAGTCTGTAGCGTCTGAGCTCGGCGCGGCTCAGGTCGGGGCCCAGGGGCGTGGGGTGCAGGGTGCGGTCAGTGAGCTGGATCGGGCTGTGCATGATGTTCCGGATGTTCTGGCGGTGGTTGGGTTTTGTGATCAGAACATGACGCAGCGGAAGCGAACAGGGGGGGTTCCGTGCCGCCTGCCTCGCGCACGGCATCGACCTCACCCACCAGCACCGCAAGGCCGCGATGTGGCTGGAGGCTGAAACCATCGAGCTCATGAGCCGGTTATGATTTCCCGATTACAAGGAAGTTGGGCAATTAACTTTCCGCGGGTCCTCCCTGGAAGTTTGTCTACCGCGCAGGCAAGCGGGGGCGCGGTTCTCGGAAATTTTTCAGCGCCCTATGGTCGGCCCTATACTTTTGCCATTACTATTCATGCGGTTATGACACCCTCCATTCAAAATATCAGCCCGATGGGCGCCTGTCCGCCAAAAGGCAGCCACTTTTTCGCGAGGTTTGTACTGTCAATTCAGGCAGTACCAGTGGCACCGGGATGAGCCTGGATCGCCTGCTCGGGTTGCGTGACCTGGTCAGGGAACACGGTCCCGCGGAGCTCGCGGACTGGGTGGAACACGCCGTGGATGGTTATATAACCACGCCAAATAGCGATCTGCAGAAGTTACTGGGCCTGAGAGGTCCAGGGACCAGGCACTCCTGCACTCTCCACACGCGCCTGAGGGATTCCTATTTGCGTCGTGCGGCGTTCCTGCTGTCCCCTGATGGGCCGGACCTGGAGAGGGCGCGGGCGCTAAACCATGAAATCCGGGTGTTTCGGCGCATCTGGCCGAGATGGGAGCATCTGGACGGGCCGCCCGAGAGTGCCGATGACGTCCAGGTCGAGCTGTGGCGCGCGTTCCGGACCGGGCAGGTGGTGCCCGAGAGCACGAAGCAATTGTGTGCGGTGGTGTCAGTACCAACACCATGGTACGGGATGGTGATTCCGGTATGCGGCCGGGTAAGTTTGCTTTTCGGTAGTTGCGAAATCCGGAATCGTCCTGGAAGCCGGTTTACAAGCGGTTATTGGGGAGTTTGCGGACTTGGCGTGATGCTTGTCGTCGGTTTCCGAGCCTCGGAAACCGACACGTGTGCCACTCATCCACTCGGGGAACCGTTCGCGACCCGGACCGCGCGGCGGGCATCGTATGAACCGAAAATGATAACAGTGCTGTTGTTGCAGGCAGCACGGTTTTCTTCCACAGGACTGTTGCCATTCTCATAGCTGATAACTTACACAGCGCTGTTATCATTATCAGCACTGATAACTAAAACAGCACTGTTACTATTAGCAGATCTGATAATTTACACAGCACTGATCACATTATCACAGCTAATAACTAAAACAGCACTGTTAACATTATAAGCACTAGTAACTTATACAGCACTGTTCAAATTCTCAGAACTGATGACTTACACAGGAGTAGGCGTCGTGCCGATATCGGCTCCCGCGGCCCTGGTTGACGTCATTACAAGCGAGGGCGATGGCCGCATGCAGGAGTGTTTTGTCACTCGATCTGCCTCGGTCTCGGCGTAGTAGCCGCGAAATTTCCATTCGGTGAGCGCTTTTTGAATCGAACTCCAGGCTTCTTCGGATTTGTCACGGTTCGTGACAAATTTGAGAAACCGTCCGAATCGCAACCTGTATTGAACCCATATCCGCGACTTCCCCTCCTTCAAACAACAGCCGCTCAGAGATTCGCTGATGAGCTAAGCCGGGAGGTTCGTACCCCGAAAGGGTGGGCGATGATGGGACGCAAGGGCGGTAACGAAGCCCTTGACCTGTTGTGCTACGACCGCGCCGCGGCGATCGTGCTCAACGCCGAAAGGATCAACTGGGACGCT
>JAJDOJ010000157.1 GCA_022340215.1 Gammaproteobacteria bacterium | reverse complement strand
CTTGATGACGAACGATCCCGGCGCGGCGCTGTCCCTGCTTTGCTTGGGCACCGGTCTTGGGCTTCCTGCCCAAGCCGTTCACTGCTTCGCAGCTCACCCGGCGCGATCTGGTATGTCATTTTCCGGCAATCGCCTTACGGCCCTGTTCGGCGACAAACTGAGTTGGGTTGGGTGGAAAGACCGTCGGTATCGAGCTGTCCGGCGGAGAAACGTGAACCTCGACGCTCTGCCCTGGTTTGTCCTTTTCACTACGCGACAAACCCACCATCTGGCACAGATCAACTCGAATCCTGATGAGGGATTGAACGACTGCGTTCGTCCAAAGCGGGCAATTCGCAAAGCAAAAAACCCGGCGCGAGGCCGGGTTTCATATTGTGCATCGCGATTCGGTCTACGTCTGCTTGCGACCGACCCCAGAAGCAGGCTCGCTACCAGCGACCGCCGCCACCACGGTTGTCCCGTGGAGCTTTCGGCTTGGCTTCATTGACTTTGATTTCGCGGCCGTCGAGGCTAGTGCCATTCAGTTCCTGGATTGCCTTCTGTGCCTCGCTGCTGCTCGACATCTCGACGAATCCAAAGCCCTTGCTCTGACCCGTATCACGATCCGTAATCACATTGGCCGAATCGACCGTTCCGCATTGGCCAAATGTTTCCTCCAGCGTCTGCTGGGTGGCTGAGTACGGCAAATTGCCGACGTAAAGTTTTCTGCCCATGGTACCTCCTAAAGGTTGTATTACCGCTCAAGAGGATGTAGGCACGATGCCAGCAGACTCGAAAGAAGCGATATTGAACAGCACAGCGAGTATAGAGGTTTTTTGGGGCCTGCACACCCCGCCGGCCGGAATTATTCCGGTCGTTGGTGGGATACGCTACCAGGCCTTGATCTCGCTCCCGAGTACGCACTGGGTCGAACGCTTGAGCCGCCTGACAACGCGATGCCCTGGCACCCACTCGCGGGAATGACTGAAATGCCCGTTATAGAATCAGCATGTGGAAACGAATATTCAGAGACAGCGCCGACCCGGAGCGCTGGATCGGGCTCACCGCGCCCGTGCGGTGAGCGTGGGCGACGGGATCGGCATCCGAGCGATCTCGTATTGTGCGACAAATTCCACGTCTGGAAGGGTAAAATGCAGTCAACCGACATGCGTCGAGCAGATATCCAGATTCGGATCATGGGATTCACAGGCGTCATATCCGTCCAAAACCGTGTCCACGCCTGAAACAGGACGGCGCAAGGGACGCGGCGCCCTGAGCAACCCCGATGGCCGATACGAGCCGACGGAACACCGGCGGGAGGACGACGGCTGGTATCGGGAGGCGGGCCCCGCCCCTGTCGCCACCACGCTGACCCCGGACCGCGCGCGCTCGGTCATTACCCGCAACGACTCCCCGGACGTTCCGTTCGACCGTTCGATCAATCCCTACCGGGGTTGCGAACACGGCTGCGTCTACTGCTTCGCGCGCCCCGGCCACGCCTACCTGGGTCTGTCGCCGGGGCTGGATTTCGAGACCCGCCTGTTCTACAAGCAGGATGCCGCCAAACGCCTCCGAGAGGAGCTGTCGCACCCGGGATACCGCTGCTCACCCATCGCACTGGGCATCAACACCGACGCCTATCAGCCTGCGGAGCGGCGCCTTGGCGTGACCCGGGAGCTGCTCGAAGTCCTGACCGAGTGCCATCACCCCGTATCGATCGTCACCAAGTCAGCCTTGATCGAGCGTGATCTGGACCTGCTGTCGGAACTCGCCGGGCATCGGCTCGTGCAGGTGATGGTATCGGTGACGACCCTGGACAACCGGCTCGCCAGCCGGATGGAACCGCGCGCCAGCGCCCCGCATCGTCGACTACAGGTGCTGAGGCGGCTGAGCGCCGCCGGTGTGCCCGTAGGCGTTCTCGTGGCGCCGTTGATTCCGGCGGTCAACGATGCCGAGCTGGAGCGCATCCTCGATGCCTGCCGGGACACCGGGGCTCAAACCGCCGGTTATGTCGTCCTGCGCCTGCCGCATGAGCTGAAGCAGTTGTTCCGCGAATGGCTGGAAGCGTACCTCCCGGACCGCGCGCGACACGTGACGAACCTCGTGCGGCAGCTCCACGGCGGAAAGGACTACGATCCCACCTTCGCCCGGCGCATGCGCGGTCAGGGACCCATCGCGGATATACTGGCCCAACGCTTCGACCTGGCGAGCAGACGCCTGGGATATCGAAGCGAAGCCTTGGAACTGGATTGCACCCGGTTTCACCCGCCCGGGCACGGCGGACAGCTGTCCCTGTTCTGAATTGGTGTTCAGGCCCCGGCGACGCCGGGGCCTGTTGCCCGAAGTTCGATCCCGGTCAGGGAGTCGGGCCGAGTCCGGGGGCTCGACGTTCGGTGCCGCTGGTCATGTCCAGCACCTTGGTGTACTTGCCGAGGTGGTCGTCACCGCCGGGACCGCTGTCCCAGACGTCGACGACAAAGGTCACTTTTTCGTCGGAAAGCGGGAAACCGAGCTCACCCCTTGGCCCGCCGAGGTCCATGTACTTGCGGCGGATATCGCCGTGGACCTCGAAAGCCCCGCTACCCGAGCTCCAGTAGAACGTGGTGGTCTCGAATTCCGAGAACCTGCCGACGACCCGGCCGTTCTTGCGCACGCCGGACTCGCTGGTGATCGGAAAGCCCCATTTAGCCGTGTCACGCGGGATATCGTGCATAATGAGGAAAGGGGACAGGGGTGCGAGCAATGACCTCGAATCGCTTCCACCGACGTACGATCTGCCGCCAGCAGCGAGATGACCGATGACCGACGACCGACTCCAACCGCAGGCAATCTCCCTCGACGTACTGAAAAAAAAGTACGCCCGCAAGGATGAGGAAACCGCCTCCGACGTGCGTCGCAGGGTCGCGAGTGCGCTTGCGGCGGCTGAGACCGAGCCCGGTCGCTGGGAACCGGTATTTCGTCAAACCATGGAAGACGGCTTCATCCCGGCCGGGCGCATCAATGCCGCCGCCGGCACCGAGCTGCGGACCACACTGATCAACTGCTTCGTGCAGCCGGTCGGCGATTCCGTCTCCGAGACCATCGATGGCAAGCCCGGGATCATGGTGGCCCTGCGTGAAGCCGCCGAGACCATGCGCCGGGGCGGCGGCGTCGGGTACGACTTCAGCCGCATCCGTCCCCGAGGCGCGCGGGTCAAGGGGACCCATTCCAGCGCCTCCGGCCCCGTCTCCTACATGCGGGTCTTCGACCGGATGTGCGAGACCATCGAATCAGCCGGTTCCCGGCGGGGCGCGCAGATGGGCGTATTGCGCTGCGACCACCCCGATGTCTCCGAATTCGTTCACGCCAAGGACGACCCGGGTTCCCTGACGAACTTCAATATCAGCATCGGCGTCACGGACGACTTCATGCGCGCCGTGGACTCCGACGGCGAGTGGGAACTGGTGCACCCCGCCGAGCCGGATCTCTCCAATCACCCGAACGCCTTGCAGCGCCCGGACGGCGTCTGGGTCTATCGCTCGGTTCGCGCCCGCGAACTGTGGGACCAGGTCATGCGTTCCACCTACGATCACGCCGAGCCCGGCGTACTGTTCCTGGACACCATCAACCGTGAGAACAACCTCTGGTACGCGGAAACGATCGAGGCGACCAACCCCTGCGGGGAACAGGCACTGCCCGACTACGGCTGCTGCTGCCTGGGCTCCGTCAACCTGACCCGATTCGTGCGCAACCCCTTCGGTTTCGACGGCGATCCCTCATTCGATTTCTCCGGCCTCGAACGGGTCGTGACGATCGCCGTTCGCATGCTTGACGACGTGCTGGATGTCACCGTCTGGCCGCTGGAGGCGCAACGTGAGGAGGCCATGGCCAAGCGCAGGATCGGCCTGGGGTTCACAGGACTGGGCGACACGCTGGCCATGCTGGGCCAGCGCTACGACACCGACCATGCGCGCGCGACGGCCGCGGAGATCGCGCGGCGGATGCGCGACGCCGCCTATCTGGCCAGCGTCGACCTGGCGCGCGAAAAGGGCGCGTTTCCCCTGTTCGATGCCGACAGGTATCTCGGTTCCGGGTTCGCCGAAAGGCTACCGTCGGCGGTCCGAGAGGCGATCCGGGCCCACGGTCTTCGCAACAGTCACCTGCTCAGTATCGCCCCGACCGGCACGATCAGCCTGGCCTTCGCGGACAACGCCTCCAACGGGATCGAACCACCCTATGCCTGGCGTTATCGGCGACGGGTACGCGCCGCGGACGACACTCGCGAGGAATACCTCGTCGAGGACCACGCCCTGCGGCTTTACCGGCAACTCGCCGCGGATCACGGGATCACGATCGAATCCGATGCCGACGACCGGGTCGGGAATCTGCCGTCCGGCTTCGTCAATGCGCTGTCGATCCCGGCGCGCGAACATCTTCGCATGGTGGCGGCCGTCGCACCGTCGATCGACACGTCGATCTCGAAGACGGTCAACGTGCCCGCGGACTATCCCTGGGAGGCGTTCCGGCAGCTGTACATCGAAGCCTGGCGGGCCGGTGTGAAGGGGCTTGCGACATTCCGGCCCAACGCCGTGACAGGGTCCGTCCTGTCCACGTCCTCAGGGGCGGACGCACACCATTTCGACGAATCGGACCCCGACCGCAGGGTGCGGCTGAAGGCCCTGCCCTCCCCGGCCCTGGCCAGCCTGCGATGGCGCAAGCGGCCCCGCTACCCCGGGGGGAATCCGGCATGGACCTACATGGTCGACCACCCGCTGGGTCATCACTTCGCGGTCTTCGTCGGTCACATCGGCAACGGCGGGGTCCACCCCTTCGAGGTCTGGGTCAATGGTGCGGAGCAGCCCCGGGGACTGGGGGCACTGGCCAAGTCGCTCAGCATGGACATGCGATCCAATGATCGTGGATGGCTCAAGGCCAAGCTGGAGAGCCTCATGAAGCTGTCCTCCGACGATGCGTTCGACCTCGCGCTGGGCGAGAACCCGGTTCGGGTTCCCAGTCTGGTCGCGGGCTTCGCCCGGATCGTGTACACGCGCTGCGAGGCGCTCGGGGCGTTCGACGACCTGTCGCAGACCCCGGTGCTGGACGCTCTCATGTCGCAAAAGGAGCCGAAGACGGGTACCGGGGGCACCCTTTCGTGGACCGTGGACATCTTCAATCCGGCGACCGGTGACGACTTCGTCCTGGGGATGAAGGAGCTGTTGATGCCGGACGGCACACGCCGACCCTATTCCGTCTGGTTGTCGGGCGTCTATCCGCGGGCGCTGGACGGGTTGTGCAAGATCCTCTCATTCGACATGCGAATCGTCGACCCGGCCTGGGTGGGCGGCAAGCTGCGGCAGTTGCGGGACTACCCGGAACCGAGGGGCGATTTTCTGGGCCGTGTGCCGGTCAGCGCGAAGCAGATAAACTACCCCTCGACGGTGGCTTACATGGTCGCCCTGATGATTCACCGCTACGCCATGCTCGACATTCTCGACGAGGATGGCTATCCCTGGGTGGACATGGGGGTCGTCGTCGATATCGCCAACCGCAGGCGCCCGGACGACGATTCCGGGGAAATGCGTGCGGCGGGAGCCCTTGAGGTCCTGCCCGGCAGGGTCTGCCCGGAATGCGGCAACTACGCCATGACCCGACGCGATGGCTGCGATTTCTGCACCGCCTGCGGCGCGACGGGTAGCTGTGGTTAGTCCCGCGAGGCGCGCAGCCTCCCCGGCGGTCGATCCGCCACAAAGTGCAACCCGGGCGATCTTTCCAATCCCGATCAGTGTGCGCATACTTGAGGCAGGATGCGAAACCGATCCCTGTTCAAGGAACCTCGAACTCCTTATCTGGCGGGGACCGATTCAACCGTTGCGGCGGGAGTCAACATGACAGATTCTTCCGGGGACGAGGGCCTCATCGAGGTGCTGGTGATGCGGCTGGAGAGCCAGAGACTTCCCTATGCTCTCGCGCTCAAGGAAAAGGTGGATCGGAGCGAAAGATTGAACGAGTTCGACATCGAGTTTCTCGATGAGGCCCTACGGGACGCCAGCTCCGTCAAGCCTCTGTGCGACCGGCACCCCGAATGGAAATCACTGGCGGCGCGCATGGTGCACCTCTACCACGAAATCACCCGGAAAGCGCTCGAGAACGAACAGGCGGGCGATTAACGACCCACCTTCATGCGGCCATCGAATCGCAGCATGTCGAGTCATCCGGTTCCATCCCGATCCTGACTGCCTGGAGGAAGCATGCCCGCGTATCACGTCGCACGCTCGAAGGTGATCGTAGCACCTACCGAGAAGGTGCACGCTGCGCTGGCAGACTACCGGGAATGGCCGGGATGGTCACCCTGGTTGATCATGGAGCCGGAGACCCGCCTGGTCTACAGCGACCGTCAGGGCGAGCCCGGGGCGAGCTACGACCGGGATATGGCGACCTTGTCGGCGCCGGCGGCATGAGGTTGACCTCGGTGTCCCCGCAGCGCCTCGATATGGATCTGCACTTCATCCGCCCGTTCAAGTCGCAGGCGAAGGTCGCCTTCGAGCTGGCCCCCGAGGATGGGGGGTGCCGGGTGACCTGGCACATGCGGGGAAAGCTGCCTTTTTTCCTGTTCTTCATGACCACCAAGATGAAGGCCTGGATCGGCATGGACTATGATCGCGGGCTCACGATGCTGAAGGACTATGTCGAGAAAGGGTCGGTGCCATCGAGTCTGTCCATCGACGGGGAATCCCGTATCGAGCGGCAACGCTTTGTCGGTATCGAACACGAATGCACCCTGACCGAACTCGGACCGCAAATGAAGCAAGACGACTCAAAGCTCTATGAACTCGCGAAGGACAGACAATGGGCGATCGACTCGCCACCGTTCGCGGTCTATCACCACATGGATATCGTGTCGACCCGGACCCGATTCGTCTCGGCGATTCCGGTCTCCGGGGAGGTCGAGGTGGCAGCGCCGCTCCTGACCGGAGCGTTGCCCGAAGGCCGCGTCTTTCGCGTGACGCACACCGGCAGTTACGATCATCTGGGTAATGCTTGGTCGGCCGCCTTCAACGCAAGCCGCAACCGGAAGGTGCGTACGAAGAAGACGCCCATGGGATACGAACGTTACCTCAACAATCCCGCCGATACGCCACCCGAGGCGTTGATCACCGAGATCCTCCTGCCATTGCCATCGACCTGACCGATCATCAGACGGTTTACGTCCCCGTGTATTCGCACATCTACGTCGGCGAAGGCGACCCTGAACTGCTGTCGACCCTGCTGAGCATCAGGAACTCGGGTCCGGAACGTGCCATCACCGTCACGTCACTGCGCTACTACGGCACCAAAGGCGATCTCGTTCAGGAGTATGTCGAGGGAAGCCTGCGCCTGGGTCCTCTGGAGACCATGGAGTTTCTGGTCGAAAAACCGGACACCCGGGGCGGTTCAGGGGCCAACTTCATCCTCGCGTGGCGCGCCGACGAGCCGGTCTACGAACCGATTGTCGAGGCGGTGATGGTTGGCGGGTCCGCAGGCAACATCTCGTTCAAGAGTCTCGGGCGACCCCTCGCCGAGCGGGTCGAATAGCGATGTCGTCGGGTACGGAAAGACCCTCGACGGATGCCGGGTGCGATCGCCAGCCTGCCGGTGCGTTCCGCTCGGAGATGGCCGTGTGGGCAGGGATCGCGACGGCCTTCGTCTTCCTGCTGTTCGGCGACGCCTGGTTGGTCGATCTGTCGAATCCCGTGCACTACCTTGTCCTGTTCGCCTGGTTGTTCGCGGTCATGCTGTGGCTCGCCTTCACGGTGGTGCGTCACGCCGACAGCCTGGCGGCGCTGCTCGGTGAACCCTACGGTACGCTGATACTCACGATCTCCGTGATCAGCATCGAGGTCGTCATGATTTCGGCGGTCATGCTGAACGGAGATAACAATCCGACGCTGGCGCGCGACACGCTGTTCTCGGTGCTGATGATCGTGCTCAACGGCATCGTCGGCCTGGCGCTTCTGATCGGGGCGCTGCGTCACGGCGAGCAGTTATATAACCTCAAGGGCGCATCCGCCTATCTGGCCGTCATCATCCCTCTGGGCGGCCTGGGTATCATCCTCCCCCGCTACACGACCTCCGCACCGGGCGGGGAGGTCTCCCCCCTGATGGCGGGCTACCTGATCATCATGTCGATCAGCCTGTACGGCGTCTTCCTCGCCATACAAACGCTTCGCCACAAGTCCTTCTTCCAGCAACCCCCCCAGACCGGGTCGAACGGCGCGACCGCCGGCAAGGACCATAGCGACGCGCCGGTGCGCTCCCTGGCGTTTCACGCGCTCCTGCTCCCGATCACGATGCTGCCCATCGTCCTGCTCTCCAAGAAGATGGCGGTGCTGGTCGACCACGGGATCGAGACCCTGGGGGCGCCCCAGGCACTGGGCGGCTTGCTGGTCGCGATACTCGTCCTGGCGCCCGAAGCAATGGCCGCATTCCGGGCCGCCCTGGCCAATCGCCTGCAGCGAACGATGAACATCGCCCTGGGGTCTTCGCTGTCGACCATCGGGCTCACCATCCCGGCGGTCCTCGCCATCGGCCTGATCACCGGAAATCGCGTCGAACTCGGTCTGGAAGCGCCCGAGGGCTTTCTGTTGCTGTTCACCTATCTGGTGGCCATCGTGAATTTCACCAGTGAACGGACCAACGTACTGCATGGCTTCGTCCACTGCGTCCTGTTCATCACCTACGTCGTTCTGATCTTCGACTGAACTCAATCACGAATCACGACCGGTGCGTCGCTCCCCCCTCCGTGGTGGCTGCGTGGGTTCGAGCGGCGCCTCGAGGTGAAGCACACGTATCTTGCGGGCGCGAAGCGATGTGGTGTATCGTTTGTGTATGACACGCACAAACGTAGATATCGACGATGAAGCATGCTCAACTGTGATGCGCCGGTACCGGTTGGCCACAAAACGCGACGCGATCAACTTTGCATTACGAACACTGGCCGCGGAGCCGCTCGGACTCGACGAGGCCAGAAAACTGCGAGGCACCGGCTGGATGGGCGACCTTGAGGAGATACGCACCCATCGAAGCCCGTGATTCTGGTCGACACTTCTGCCTGGGTTGAGTTTTTACGCGATACCGGTTCTCCCATCTGTCAGCGAGTCGACGACCTTCTGGCTGTCGAGATCGCCACATGTGACGTCATTCGCATGGAAGTGCTCGCAGGTGCCCGCAACGAGCAACATCTTCAGCAATTGCGCCGGCTCCTGGCCCGTGCATCAACGCTTCCCATAGAACCGGTGGACTACGATGCGGCAGCCGCACTCTACCGAACCTGTCGCCAACGGGGGTCCACCGCGCGCAAGCTCATCGATTGTCTGATCGCTGCGGTGGCCATTCGCGGTAACGTACCCATCCTGCACAGGGATGCGGACTTCGACACCCTGGCGCAACATACAACCCTGCGAACCGACGCGGTATAGGGGCAAGGGGCCGGGTTCAGGCGCACCTTCGGATCAATCGCCTCGGGACGGGGAAGCGGCTGCCCGGCCTCGGCGTCACGGAACACCGCTACCGGTATCCCCAGGAACAATCCCGCATCGTCAACAAGGTCGTCAACACGCTGCGAAGGGCCGGTTTCACGAACGACGACATCGTCGTCCTGTCGTTCGGCGGCATCGCCTCATCGATCTTCGATGACCACGCGGACGTCGGTGGGCTGCCGTTGCGCAGCTTCACCGGGGAATACGACCGCGACGGAAACCAGATCCTCAGCGACGGCGGCATTGTGTTCGAGAGCATCTACCGGTTCAAGGGACAACAGGCGCCGGCCGTGATCGTCGTCGACGTGGACACCGAAGGGAAGGAAACGACGCGATGGCAACACCGGTTGTACTGCTGCCTCACGCGGGCCTCGGTCCGGGTCGATCTCCTGACGAACGGCGAGTTGCCCTCGCCGTCGTGAGGAAACATCGTGGCGGCCAAACCCTTGAATGAGGCCTATTCCTCATCCGGGATCGGTGCGACTTCCGGGTGAAGCTTCAGACCGAGCGCAGAGACTACTTTCACAACCGTATCAAATCCTGGTATTCGCTCTCCTGAGAGTGCCTTGTAAAGACTTTCACGGGACACTCCCGCGTCCCGCGCAATCTGAGACATGCCTTTCGCACGTGCGATATCGCCAAGCGCTTTTGCAATGAAAGCTGCATCACCGTCCGCTTCCTCCATGCAGGCTTCCAGATAGGCCGCCATCTCTTCGGGGGTGCGAAGGTGTTCGGAAACGTCATATTTGGATGTGATAGTTTTGCTCATGGGATCGATGGCTTGAGTGTAGCCATCAGGCTACACGTGTGCAATGTGCCTGCCCGCACGAACCATCCATAAGGCCATCGATCTGTCCTCCACTCAGACCCGGCTGATCGAGTCGTCGGCCGTGCTGGCCACCATGTACCTTGCCGGCGATTCACCAACCTCCAGCGCCCTGAAATGCGCCTTGCCGCAGGCGATCTTCGCGCCCTCGGCGCGTCGCAAGTCGGTCGCGAACAGGCTGCCCTTGGTCTCGACCACCAAAAACAAGCTTTCGGCGCCATCGTCCTCGATGAGCACCGCCCAATCCGGATTGTAGCCACCGAGCGGGGTCGGTACGGTGAACCAACCGGGCAGCTTGGCGTAGACCTTCACGTCGCTATTCTTCTCCAGCCGGTCGGCGAAGGCCGACTCGGTATCGGAATCGAAGACGACGTGCTCGTAGACGGACTTTCGGGTGTCGGCGAGCATATTCTTGAGATAGCCGGTCAGCCCCTCCCGCTCGATCAACTCCTGCGCGTAGTAGTTCTCGTCACCGAGGCGCTGGTACTTGATGCCGTCCACCAGGACGAGGCGCTTGCAGCGGTTGATCGCCTCCGCCGCAAGATCGATGAACTGCTGCGGATTGTGCCTGAAGTCATCGAGACGCCCGCTTCGGGAGAGGATGCGCTGGATGCTGCGCCGGGTGAGCTGCGTGCGGTCCTGGAGGTCGGTGAGCACATCGGGAAGCTCGATGTCGGCCTCGGTC
>JAJDOJ010000156.1 GCA_022340215.1 Gammaproteobacteria bacterium | reverse complement strand
TTGCGAGCTAAGGCGATTGCCGAAAATGGCATACCAGATCGCGCCGGGTGAACTGCGAAGCAGTGAACGGCTTGGGCAGGAAGCCCAAGACCGGTGCCCAAGCAAAGCAGGGACAGCGCCGCGCCGGGATCGTTCGTCATCCAGGCGCGACAACTGGCGCATAGTCGAACTATGCAACGGTTGTCGCAACACAGAGGACGGACGAAAAGACAAGCAGGGTGGTATGTCATTTGACAGAAATCGCCTGAGCGCATCCCTTCGAGTAGGTTTCGAACCGACGTTCGTGGGGCTGTCACGATTCGGTCAAAAATATACGATTGATAGAATATGCATTGCAGAGTATATTCGGCGAAATGGATATAGAACCCGCGACGCTCTTTCCCGCGCTTGCCCATGACACCCGTCTGCGTTGCCTGCTGCTTCTATTGGCGCAAGAGGAACTCTGCGTCTGCGAGCTCACTCATGCCATCGGCGCGGCTCAGCCGCACATGTCCCGCCACCTCGGTCAGTTACGCGAGGCAGGCCTGGTTACGGACCGGCGCGAGGGGCTCTGGATCCACTACCGGATCAATCCATCCCTGCCAGGCTGGGTCAGGCGGGTGCTCGAGGACACCGCCGGAGGCCTGTCGGGTCTGGTGCCCTACGAGAACGACCGCGCAGCCCTGGAGGGTATGCCGAACCGGCCCGGGGCGCCGCGCTGCGCGTGAGGACCGTGCAGAATCCGGTATCGAAAGCGCCCGCAATTTCCCAAACCGAACTTGTGCTCTGTCCAACCGATAATTACGGATTCAGCGCTCCCCTGGTGTTTCGCAGCAAGGCGCCGCGTGCAGGCAATGGCCATTCGATACGTTGATGGTGGATACGCAGGAACGGCTCGATGAGATCGGGCAGATCGATTCGCCGGGAGCCGATGGAGTGACCTGGAAATGAAGACTGCGATGTCAATCCTACTGCTCGTCGCAGCGGCGGGCAGCGCTCGCGCCTACACGCCGACTGCGACGCCGGTCGCCCAGGGTGTCTATGCGATCGTGGGTCCTACTGACGGCCGCACGGCCGAAAACCACGCCCTGAACAACAATCTCGGTTTTGTGGTTACACCTGACGGCGTGGTGCTCATCGACAGTGGTGCATCGACCGCTGGCGCGAGACTCATCGAGGCCGCAATCCGCTCGATTACGGATAAACCGATCCGTTGGGTAATCAATACCGGAAGCCAGGATCACCGGTGGCTGGGCAACGGGTATTTTCGTCAACAGGGGGCCGAGATCATCGCCCTGACGCGTACGGTCGCAACCCAGAAAAGGTTCGCCGATCAGCATCTGGACCGGCTTGAACCGATCCTGAAGGAGGAACTGGCCGGCACGTTGCCGACCTACGCGGAACCGCCCGCCGAAACCGACCGGCTGGAGCGGACGCTGGGCGGTGTGTCGGTGGTCCTGTTCTATCCGGGGGATGCCCATTTCCCCGGCGACGCGGTGGTCTGGTTGCCGGAGCAGGGGGTCCTGTTCAGCGGGGACCTGATCTACGTGGATCGAATGCTGGGTGTGCATCCCTGGAGCGACGTGCGCAGCTGGCGCGAGGCGTTCCACCGGGTGGAGACCCTGAAACCGAAGGTGATCGTACCCGGTCATGGCGGCGTGTGTGACCTTGCTAAGGCCGGACGCGAGACCGGCGACTATCTCGACTGGCTGATCGAGCAGGTCGATGCCTCGGTCGCAGACTGGGAAGAACTGGACGACGTGGTCAATCGCCTCGACGACGAACCCCGATTCGCGCACCTGAAGCACTTCGACGACTGGCATCGTACGAACATCAACCGCAGCTACCTGCAGATGGAGGGACAGTAACCCATGAGCGCCCGATGCGAGGTCACCGCCCGGCGTGCCGCCGGCGGCACCATGGGGTTCTTCGAACGCTATCTGACGCTATGGGTCGGGCTGTGCATCGCCGCGGGCATCGTGCTGGGTCACTGGCTGCCGGCATTGTTCCAGACTATCGGCCGCATGGAGGTCGCGCGGGTCAACCTGCCGGTCGCGTTGCTCATCTGGCTGATGATCATCCCCATGCTGCTGAAGGTCGACTTCGGTGCCATGCATCACCTGAAAGAGCACTGGAAGGGCGTCGGTGTCACCCTGTTCATCAACTGGGCAGTCAAGCCTTTTTCAATGGCCCTGCTGGGCTGGCTGTTCATCCGGGGGGTATTCGCGCCCTACCTGCCGGCGGGCCAGATCGACGCCTACATCGCGGGGCTGATACTGCTCGCCGCTGCGCCCTGTACGGCGATGGTGTTCGTGTGGAGCCGTCTGAGCGGTGGTGACGCCAACTTCACCCTGACCCAGGTGGCGCTCAACGACACCATCATGATCTTCGCCTTCGCGCCGATCGTGGGACTGTTGCTCGGGCTGTCGGCGATCACCGTACCCTGGGAAACACTGTTTCTATCCGTGGTGCTCTACATCGTCATCCCGGTCGCCTTCGCCCAGTGGTGGCGCCGGCGCATCCTCGGGAAAGGCGGCGAAGCGGCGTTGGAAAGTCTGCTGAACGCACTGCACCCGATCTCACTCGCCGCACTGCTGGCGACACTGGTGCTGTTGTTCGGGTTTCAGGGCGAGCAGATCCTGGCCCAGCCGCTCGTGATCGTCATGCTGGCCGTGCCGATCCTGATCCAGGTGTACTTCAACTCGGGCCTGGCCTACTGGCTCAACCGGCGGTTCGGCGTCGCGCACTGCGTGGCGGCCCCCTCGGCCCTGATCGGCGCGAGCAACTTCTTCGAACTGGCGGTGGCCACCGCCATCGTGCTGTTTGGATTCGATTCCGGCGCGGCCCTGGCGACGGTAGTCGGGGTGCTGGTGGAGGTTCCCGTCATGCTGTCCGTGGTGCGGATCGTGAATTCGACACGCGGGTGGTACGAGCGTGGGGCGAACATGGGGTCATCATAGACGGCACCGCATTCGTGATTCCGGCCGTCATCTCGCGACCGGGACGGCGGTCATTTAGAAGCCCGTGATGCGGGCGCAAATTACAGTCAGGGAGATGTCGTCATGTCAGTTCGCTTGGGGATCAACGGCTTCGGCCGTATGGGACGGTTGGGCCTACGGGCCGGTTGGGGCAGCGACGAACTGAAGGTGGTGCAGGTCAACGAGATCGCGACCGATGCCGCGGGCTCGGCGCACCTGCTCAAATTCGATTCGGTGCACGGCGCCTGGGACCGTGAGTGCGGTTCTGACGC
>JAJDOJ010000155.1 GCA_022340215.1 Gammaproteobacteria bacterium | reverse complement strand
CCTAGATGAGCTTGTAGGCACCTTCGCGCCATCGTTTCAGGTCTTCGCGATAACCCCTGGAAAGGAACGACTCTGATCGTCCGCCCGGGAGATTCGTCCACAACGCTCCCGAACTCATGTCCGCTACCATGTGATAGCACGCGGCAAACGTGCTCTGCCGTCGACCCGCGTTGAACAGAGAACCCTGACAGACGGTGGCGTGGTTTCCGGGAAGGGGAAACGGCTTCTTCGACAATCCCGGAAGGCCGCGAAGGCGGTCGCCGAGGAATATGTTGTTCATACCGATCCGGTTTCGCTCACCCCAGGCCACCACAGGTCGCGCCGCACCGCGGGGAATCGCCTCCCTTAAAATCTCCGCGCGGTGGGTCGCGGGGAGCCAAAGGGAATCCGGCATCTCCAGGACACGGTCGAAGAATCCACTCAAGGCGGACAGCAGGGGAGTCGAGGCAAAGCGCTTCCGTAGGTAGCGTTGCAGCGGCGGCGTACGTCCGAACACCGCCAGCGCGACCGCCTGGTGGATGTCCTCGAACAGCGTCGCGGCCCGCGATCCCGGTGTGTAGGCGAGGTCCCAGCGCTCGAGCAGGGAGCGGGCCTCGCCGCGCGGCAGATACTCGAGGTACCGGGGAACGAAACGGGCCGCTTGGCGAGAGACCGTGTCGTACTGGATCGACTGGAAGAGTTCGGCGTCATGGGGCCCGGTCTGTCGCAGCCGCTCCTCGATCCGCTCCTTGCGGTACCCGGCGAGCCAGGCGGTGGACAACGCGGGTCCTCCGGGTCGCTGGCGAGCCTCGTTGGTAATCACGATACAGCCGGATTCGGGATTGAGAAAACCCGGGGTATCGGTTTCCGGATCGACGCGCCCGCGCCAGGCGTCGCGCGCCGTCCATCCGGCCGCTGGCGCCAGCCCGCTCCAGCCTGGCCGGCGTCTGGGTACGGATCCGACGAACTGGTATCCGATGTTCCCCCCGGTATCGGCGAAAACCATGTGGAGGGTGGGAATCTCGACAGAATGCATGATGCGCCGCGCGTCGCGTACCCGCGTACAGCGCATCAGCTCCATGAGGCCGACGATAGCTCCTGTCCCCGCCGCGTCGAGGCCGGTCCATCGCCAGCTCAGTCGCCTGTCCGCAGGCAGGGTCGCCGGCTCCAGGACGCCGTGCGGTCCCTGCCGGTACGAACACCTGACCTCCTCATGGTCCCGGCGCCGGAAGGTTTCGCGACGATCCTCCAGCGGGACCCGTTCCCCACCTTGAAGCAGGGCACCGTCGCGAAGCCATTCCACGAAAAAGTCGGAGGTGTCCGCGCAACTGTAGGTTACGCCCCACGACAGCTGTCGGTTGCGGCCCGAAACGATTCCGGGCAGACCCGGTACGGTCGCGCCCTTGACCTGCTCGGTCCCGACGTCGAGGGAGCACTCGAACATCACGGCGGGCAGGCGGTTGACCTCGAGGTGGGGATCGTTCGCCAGCAAAGGCTCGCCCGATGCGGTCCTCGACCCGTCGCACACCCAGGCGTTGCTGCCCCCGGCTGCCGGTAACGGCACGTGAGCGCGGCATCCCGGGTAGGGGGCCGGTATCTCGGGTACCGATAGGACGATCTCCCGATCGAGTCCTTCCAGGGCTGGGAACAGTTCCGAGAGCCGCGCATCGTCCACCCCGAGATGCACCAGATCCATCAGGAACAGTTCCACGAACCGCTGTCCCTCGGCCAGTCCCGCATAGGCCATGAGTTTCAGGAGCGAGAGTACGTCTTCGGGCTCGTAGGCGGCGGGGTAGCCCGTTGTGATCCGCAACCACCACGGGTAGTACCTCCGCCAGGCCATGTTGACGCCGGTGCAGTAAGCCTTCAGATCCTCTCGGTAACGGCCCTGCACTCGATCGATGTGCCGGCGGGCGTCCCGGGCGAATCCGAGGCGCCTGAAGTGTCTGTCGACTTCGAGGAGGTCGTCGCTGTCGGCAAAGCATTCGCAGATCCTGCCCTGCGAGACGGCGCGCATCAATGCGATCTGCGCACCGCGGTATCGGCCGTGCAGCCATCCGAGCGCGTACATCGCATCGGTCCAGTTGCTCGCACGGGCGGCCGGAACAGGGCCCGAAAGCCGGAGATTAATCGATTCGCGGATGGCCTGCATCGGGTCGCGTCGAGGCGGTCGATCGATGGATTGTCCCTGGAGGTCCGCATCGCCGGACGTGTCGTCGACGCTGTGGGCATCGGGACGGATTATCGTGGCCCCGCGGTCGCCGGACAATGGATTTCCGGCACCGCCGGTCTGACCGGGAAAATCCGATGCGTCGGTCCATGGCGCCCAATCGGCTCGGCATTGGCGAAAGCACTCTTGTAAACTGCCCGCGTTCGCCGACCGGACCACTGGATCCTGGAGTGTCCGAAGACGTTCCAAGCAGACAGCCGACCTGAAAGAGCAACGGAAAACCGCAACATGAAGCACGTCGATATACAGAAGAACGTACTCAGTGTAATGCACAAAGGGGGATATTACGACGGGATTATGGCCGCGGGTGACGACCTCGACCGGGTCAAGCATTTCCTGCAGATCCTTGACGGGAAACGGGAAACCGAGCCAGGTCTCCCCTTTCAGAATCCCTGGATGTGGCCGATCTTTCCGGGACTGAACAGCCGGCCCGTTCACGAGAAGACCGATGGCATCGCAACGGACATCCTGGAGAGCAGCTTCGAGCGTATTCGCGACGAAATCCTGCGCCTAGGGAACGAGGTCTACGTACCCTACACCACCAAGACCACCGGGGAGGAAGGAGACTGGTCGGTCTTTCCGCTGACCTACATGGGCGTTAAGGTGGCCCCGCTGGTCAGGCTTTGTCCGCAGACCTGGCGTGTGGTCACCTCATTGCCGCGTACCTGCTACCGGTATCCCTGGGGCGATGTCCTCTTCTCGCGGCACAAGCCCGGTACCCATCTGCCAGCGCATTGCAGTGTCGACAACCTGCGGCTGCGTTGCCATCTGCCGATCACCGTTCCGTCGGGTCCGGAGATACGCGTCGCGGACCAGAAACACGCCTGGACCGAGGGAAAGTGCTTCCTATTCGAGGACTCCTTCGAACATGAAGTATGGCACCATGGAGATACCACCCGGTTGATCCTCATTCTCGATTTCTGGCATCCCGACTTCACCGACGCCGAGGTTCGCGCGCTGACCGCGGGTTTCAGAAAGCGCGAGATTCGGGAGATATTCTTCGAGTTACGGCTCAGCCGCGCTGCCTCTGAGTACCGCGACTTCTTCCTCGATGCCTTCCGTCGCGAGGACGATGACGACCTGATCCGCGAATTCTGGCCCTCCGCCG
>JAJDOJ010000154.1 GCA_022340215.1 Gammaproteobacteria bacterium | reverse complement strand
ATACCATCCTGCTTGTCTTTTCGTCCGTCCTCTGTGTTGCGACAACCGTTACATAGTTCGACTATGCGCCTGTTGTCGCGCCTTGATGACGAACGAAAATCCGGCGCGATCTGGTATGTCATTTTCCGGCAATCGCCTTAGCAAACATCGACGTGACGCCCGTGGTCGATCGGGAACTCGGGCAACGGCTGGTGCGAATCGCGCGGCAGACGATCGGCAGGGCCCCGGGCCGGCGCGCCCCGGATTGAACCTGTGGTGGGATCGCAATGCGGTGCAATCGGTTGCCATGCTAAAATGCGTCGCCCCATGAAAGGGAAAACTTAACTTATTGATAGTTACAGTAAACGGAACTGAGTTTTAAGAGGTTTAGCAATGATTCGTACTTTATTGGCCATCGTGACCATGACGCTTGCCCTGACAGCCTGCGACAAGATGAACAACGAGAACACCACCCAAGCCATCGAGGCAACCAAGGACGCCACCGGCAAGGCCGTCGAGGCGACCAAGGAAGTCGCATCGGACGCATATGATGTGACCAAGGACGTGGCCGCCGACGCCTACGGCGTATCCAAGGAAGCGGCCGGCAAGGCCACGGAATACACCGGCGAAAAGATGCAACAGGCCGGGGAATATCTGAGTGAATCCGGCCGGTCGATCCAAACACCGGAAACCGCCGCGGAATAACCCCCGGCGCGTGCCTCGTGCGGGGGCCGGCCTTCGCGCCGGCCCTTTGGCCGACCGCGCACGAGGTTTGCGTGACTGGCGTATCGAAACCCGAGCTCTCTCCCCAGGGAATTGCCTCATGATACCGCTCCCGCGGACTCACACACCGTGAGAATCACTCGCAAGACGTTTTCGTACGCAACCCTCGCGGGTGTCGTCGTCACCATCACCTACCTTTCGCTTCGGCGGCCACACCGCGATTTCCTGCATTCGATATCGGACAAGATGTCGCATCTGCTGGCCTACTTCACCATGCTCGTCGTGCTCAAGATTGCGTTTCCCAGAATGGGGACCGTAAAGGCCATCCTGATCTGCGTGGGCTATTCGTTCCTCATGGAATGCGTTCAGTATTTCATCCCTTTCCGGAAGTTCGAGTTGCTGGACATGGTGGCGAACACGACGGGGGTACTGCTGGGTGTGGCGCTGATTGCGATGCTCAAACGGTTCCTCGCCGAGCGGCATCGGATCTGAGCAGGAACGGGGCAGGGACGCTACAATCGTTTGCCGCTGCGGATGCTGACGAGTATTCCGCTACGAAACTCCAGGATCTTGATGAAGCGGTTCCGCCCCTGCGAATAGGTCCATTGTTCGACCCGCTGACCGCGCGATCCCTCGCCGCCGGAGATAACTTCCTTGTACAGTGGCTCGCCGCAACGGGAGATCACAGTGACGATGGAGTCCCCGCTGCTGATCACCCATTGGCCGCAGCGCATGGCGCCCGTGGCGAGCGCATCGCCTGGAATGGCGCAGAAGGCCAGCAAGAAGATGAGGTGTGGAAGCAGTCGAACCATGAACGGATCTCACATGACATTGGACAACATCTTTAAGTATAGGGTAGCGCGATGCCCAACGTGATCGACCGGATTCGGCGAGCCAGGGTGTGGCCGGGCTCGCTTCGGGTCGCGCACTGGCTGATCGCGCTGGGGACCCTGGCTCTGATGGTCACGGGATGGCTGGTAGGGTCGGGCCGGTACCTCGGCACGGCCGCAACGGACTTCCACCTGTTCTCCGCCTGGGCGTTTACGCTGGGGCTCGCGGTGCGCATCTGGCTCCTGTTCACTGGCGGCAGCCCGACGCGCTGGCGCGACCTCCTGCCGGATCCGAGACAATACCGAAGCGTAGTTCTGACGCTGCGCTTCTACCTCAGCCTCGGCAGGGCCGAGCTGCCGCGCTGGTATGCCCACAATCCGCTGTGGGTGCCGGTCTACCTACTGGTTCTGGGGCTCCTCTGCGCTCAGGCGTTGACGGGGTTTCTGGTTTCCTACAATGTCGCGACAGTTGGGGTCGATGCGCTGGCCGTGCACGCGTTGATGGCGCAGTTCATCGCCATGTTCACATTGCTGCACCTTGCGGCCGTCGTGATGCACGACCTTCACGGGCCGGGCGGGGACATCTCAGGTATGATCAGTGGTTACCGCAACTTCGAGTCGCCCCGGGTGGATGTCGAGGGTTCTCCTCGCGTGCAGGCGGCTACGCGAGCGGCGCAAAGCGGGCGTTCCCTGGGGGAGTGACCCCGGCCCGGCGATTCAGTGCCGTTTCAGCAGGACGTAGAGCGCCCCCGTACCGCCGTCGGTCGGCACCGCGGAGGAAAACGCAAGGACCTCGCCACGTTGCCTCAGCCATTGATTGACACGCGGTTTGAGGACCGGGCCGCGATTGGACGACCGGTTCCCCTTGCCGTGAATGATCCGCACACAACGTAGTCCCTCGCGCTCTGCGTCGTGCAGGAAGCTTGAAAGCTCGGCGCGCGCCGCATGTGCGCTCAGCCCGTGCAGGTCGAGTTCCGCCTCGATACGGAACTGGCCGCGACGCAGTTGACGGATGACGCGATGCTGAACGCCGGGACGATGATAGAGCAGGCTGTCGCCGGGCTGGGCCACTTCCGGATCGTAGTCATCGCTCAGCAGCTCGCGCATCACCCGCGCTTCGTCGCGAAGCTTCTGAAACGGGACGGGGCGCGGTTTCGGTCCCCGGACGTGCACCCGATCGGTACGCAGTGGCCTGACGTCCGGCACGAGGTCGGCGAATCGTGTCTGCCCGTCTTTCGGCTCTCGCGGGTTTTTCGACATCTCGTTCGGGGAAGTCCGGTGAATGGCTCGCGATATAGTATGATCTCCCGGGAATCATTTCGATCCGGCGCAGCGAGATGCATATTCTGGTCAGCAACGACGACGGCTTCCAGGCCCCCGGAATTCGCGAACTCGCCGGGGCGCTGGGCGGGATCGCCCGCGTGACCGTCGTCGCGCCGAGCAGAAACCGAAGCGGGGCAAGTAACTCGCTCACCCTTGACAGGCCGCTGCGGGTGACCGAGGGCCCGGACGGATACATCAGTACCGACGGGACGCCCACCGACTGTGTGCATCTGGCCATCACCGGCCTGCTGGATGCCGAACCCGACATGGTGGTTTCCGGGATCAACGCCGGGGCGAACCTGGGCGATGACGTGATCTATTCGGGCACCGTCGCCGCTGCGATGGAGGGAAGATCCCTGGGAAAGCCCGCCATCGCGGTATCGCTGGCCTCACAGGATCCTTCACCCGCGAACTTTTCTGCGGCCGCGGCCATAACCGTCTGTCTCGTGCGTCATCTGGAGACTGCTCCGCTGCCCTCGGACATCATCCTCAACGTCAACGTGCCGGACCTGCCGCTCGAGGAGATCGCGGGTATCCAGGGTACGCGCCTGGGATTCCGGCACAAGGCCGAGCCGGTTGTCCGTTCGGTGGACCCCCGGGGGCGGGTCTGTTTCTGGGTCGGCGCGGCGGGTCCCGAGCAGGACGCGGGACCCGGCACCGATTTTCATGCAATCAAACACCGCTATGTATCAGTGACCCCGATTCAGGTGGACCTGACACGGTACAATGCCATCGAGCGTGTCGGCGATTGGCTGGAGGGCTGCGCGTGGCGCGACGGCACCTGATCGGGGGGATCGGCATGACCTCCCAGCGCACCCGGGACCGGCTGGTGGCAAGACTGCGGGACGAGGGGATTTTGGATCCCAGGGTGCTGGACGTGATCCGCAGCACCCCGCGACACCTGTTCGTGGACGAGGCCCTGGCCAGCCGCGCCTATGAGGATACGGCGCTGCCGATCGGGCATCGACAGACCATCTCGCAACCGTATATCGTCGCCCTCATGACCCAGGCCCTGTTGAAAGACGGCATACCGGCCAGCGTGCTGGAGGTCGGCACGGGCTCGGGTTATCAGGCCGCGTTGCTCGCGCAACTGGTTCAGCGTGTCTACACCGTGGAACGGATCCCCGAGCTGTCGATGCAGGCGCGCGAGCGCATCCGCGAACTCGGTCTGCACAACGTCCGTTACCACATCTGCGACGGTTCTTTGGGCTGGGAACGCTACGCCCCCTACGAGGCCATCATGGTCACGGCCGCCCCCGAGGAGGTGCCCGCGGCGCTGCTGGAGCAACTCGCCCTGGGGGGGCGTATGATAGTACCCATCGGAAGTAGTCGGGACGTGCAGAAGCTACAGTTGATCACCCGCGCACCGGAGTGTTTCCAGCAGAAGACGCTCGAATCGGTGACCTTCGTTCCCCTGATCCGGGACCGTGTCCCGAGATGACGAGTCGACCCCGAAACGCCGGCCGCAGTCTCCCTTCCCGCTGAAACACACGGTTCGGCGTCCAGTACGATTCCCGGCAGCGCCCTTCGAGTCAGGATGAATTAGTCCATGGTTTACCCGGAAGTAGAACAGCGGCTTGCGCGTCTCGTCAACGCCCGCCAGCAGGGGTTGTTGCGCGGCGGTTTGATCGGTCTCGAGAGAGAGGCCCTTCGTGTGGCCGCCGACGGAAGCCTTGCCCAGACCCCGCACCCCGCGGAACTCGGTTCCGCATTGACGCACCCCTGGATTACGACCGATTTCTCCGAATCGCAACTCGAGCTGATCACCCCGCCGATGCCCGATATCCGGGCCGGGCTCGACTTCATGCACGACCTGCAGCTGTGGACCCAGCGCATCCTGCGGGACGAGTTCCTGTGGGTGGCAAGCATGCCCTGCGTCGTCTCGGGAGAGCAGGGCGTGCCGATCGCCCGGTATGGAACCTCCAACGCCGGGCGCATGAAACACGTCTATCGGGTCGGCCTGGGTCATCGCTACGGGCGGGTCATGCAATCCATCGCCGGGGTGCATTTCAACTATTCCTGCAACGAGGCGCTGTGGCCGGTGTTCCAGGTGATGGAAAAGGACACACGCCCGCTGCTCGAGTTCATCGATCAGTTCTACTTCGGGATGATTCGCAACCTGCAGCGGGTAGGTTGGCTGATCCCCTATCTGTTCGGCGCCTCTCCGGCGGTCTGCATGACCTTCGTCGGCGATCAGCCGACGGACATGGCATGGTTCGACGATACGACCTACCATTATCCCTACGCGACTTCGCTGCGCATGGGTGACATCGGCTATCAGAACAATAAGGCCTACGAGAGTGGATTCAAGGCTCGCTACGACAATATCGACATCTATATCGCGAGTCTCACCTGGGCGATCGAGACGCCCTGCCCGCGTTACACCGAGATTGGTGTGGTCGTAGACGGGGAATACCGCCAGCTCAACGGCAACATCCTTCAGATCGAGAACGAGTACTACAGTACGGTCAGGCCCAAGCAAATACCGAGGGGTAACGAGAAGCCGACGCTTGCGTTGCGGGAACGCGGAGTGCGCTACGTGGAGCTGCGGTCGCTCGATGTTAACCCCTTCGATCCGCTGGGCATGAACGAGTCGACCATGCGATTCCTGGAGGCGCTCATGCTTCAGTGTCTTCTGAAAGAAAGCCCGCGCCTGGGTGTCAAGGAGGTCCGCGAGATCGACGCCAACGACATTGCGGCGGCCCACCACGGACGCGACCCTGAGCTCAAGCTGCGGCGCAACGGGCGGGAAATGACGGTTCGGTCCTGGGGGCTGGAGGTGCTGGACGCCATGGTGGGGATCTGCGAGGTTCTGGACGACGGTGATCCCGATCTACCCTATCGGTCGGCCCTGGAGGAACAGCGCAATGCCCTGCTCGACCCCGAGCGCACACCCTCGGCAAGGATGCTTCGCGAAATGCGCGAGCGAGGGGAGGGATTTCATCAATACGGCCGCTACCTGGCAGAGACATGCCGCGCGCATTTCGCGCATCAGGTGCTGGAGGAATCGACGCGGCGGGAATTCGTCGAGCTGGCCGCTGCCTCGCGACGGCGACAGGAAGAGATGGAGGCCGCCGACGACCAGAGCTTCGAGACATACCTGGATGCGTATTTCGCGCAGGCTTGATTGACTCGATGCAATTATCCTGTGTCTCGTCAAGATATCGGAATGGGTCATCATCATCATCATCATCACCACCATTATTATCATCATCATCATCGACACGGCCACAGTAACAGCCACGGGGCGTTTGATGCGGGCAGGGCGTTTGCATATGCCACCGCGCTGAACGTCATCTATGTGATCGTCGAGGCCGCGTTCGGGTTCTATACCGGATCATTGCTGCTGATCGCGGATGCCGGGCATAACTTCAGCGACGTCCTGGCCCTGCTGCTCGCCTGGGGGGCCAACCTGCTCGCGCAACGCAGGCCAACCGCGCGCCGAACCTATGGTGCACGCAGGGCGACCATACTTGTTTCCGTATTCAGTTCCCTGCTGCTTGTCCTGGCGATGGGAGCCATCGCCTGGGAGGCGTCCATCCGGCTGGTGCATCCAGTGGTGGTAGATGCGCGGACCGTCGTTATCGTGGCCGGGATCGGCGCGGTCATCAACGCCGTTTCGGCACTCATGTTCGTGGCGGGGAAGGGGCGGGACCTGAATGTGCGGGCAGCCTACCTGCACATGGCCGCCGATGCCGCCGTATCGGTGGGCGTGGTGCTGGCCGCCGCGGCGATCCTGGTGACCGGCTGGCTGTGGCTCGATCCAGTGATCAGCCTGGTGATCACGGTGGTGATCCTCTTCGGGACCTGGAGCCTGCTGCGAGACTCGATCAATCTCGCCATGGACGCGGTCCCGTCGCACATCGACGCGGGCGACGTCGTTGAGTATCTGGGTGGGGTGCCCGGCGTAGCCTCCGTACACGATCTTCACATCTGGGCACTGAGCACGACCGAAACGGCGCTCACCGCGCACCTGGTCGACACGGAGGGTCGTATCGACGACTGCAAGCTGTGCGAAATCGTCACCGTTCTTCGTAACCGGTACGAGATCGGACACGCCACGCTGCAGATCTGGCGCGACGAATCAATCTGCGCCAACGCGCCGAGGTGCCACGAGGAATCGTAGTCGATCCCTCTCAGCTCTTTCCCCCTCGAGGGGGAAAGTCGGGATGGGGGTGGGAGCGCGAGACATATCGCGAGACATATACGGTGCCTGTTGATAGTCTCGACCCCCCACCTCGCCTCCCCCCTTCCAGGGGCGAGGAAAAGAACAGATGCCTAAGGCGATTGCCGGAAAATGGCGTACCAGATTGCGCCGGATTTTCGTTCGTCATCAAGGCGCGACAACAGGCACATAGTCGAACTATGTCACTGTTGTCGCAACACAGAGGACGAACGAAAAGACAAGCAGGATGGTATGTCATTTGACAGAAATCGCCTAACCACTCTTCGGGGAAAGGTGTAAGGAACCGGGCACCGCATGGAACCACTCACCACGCTGCAATATGCCGCCATCTTCGCGGCTGGGGCCGGTTCCGGTTTCGTCAACGTCATGGCCGGTGGCGGTTCCGCACTGACCCTTCCCTTGCTGATCTTCTTCGGCATGGATGCGTCGGTGGCCAATGGCACCAATCGCATCGCGATCCTGGCCGAGGCCGGTTCGGCCGTCGCCTCCTATCACAAGCGAAGTTACTCCGAATTTCGTACCAGTCTAGGCCTCGCACTGTTGACTCTGCCGGGCGCAGTGCTGGGGGCGTTCTACGCCTCGCGCATCGACGACGCGCTCTTCGAGAAGGTGCTTGGCATGGTGATGTTGTTCATCGTGGCATCGCTGTTGTTCGACGGCAGAATCGGTGGGAACAGCGATTCAGAAAACCGCTGGCGGCGGCGCCTTACGGTTCCGGTGATGATAGGGATCGGATTCTACGGCGGATTCGTGCAGGCCGGAGTTGGGTTCCTTTTGATGTGGGCGCTGCGAATGCTGGGCGGACTGGACCTCGTGCGCGTCAACATGCACAAGGTGTTTATTGTCTTCTTTTACTCACTGCCCGTGATCTCGATCTTCGTGGCAACCGGCAATGTCGACTGGATCGCGGCGGTCGTACTTTCCGCGGGTATGGGGCTCGGCGCCTGGTGGTCCGCGCATGTTTCGGTGAAGGGAGGGGAAGGGATTGTCAAACGTGTCCTCTCCCTGGTGCTGCTGCTGATGGCGGTCAAGCTCTGGTTTTGAATAGCAGTTTGATTTAGAGCGCCTGCCATTGACTAACTCCCGTTTGTCATTTTGAGTTGTTCACAGCAGATCTGACATTTATCGGTTCCGGTGGTAGGGTCCATTAATTCTGAAGTGGATCCCGAAAATTGGACAGGTTGATAAGTTAATCAGCGATTTTCGCAGGAGTTTAACCGTCACAGGAATATAAAGAAAAATGTGCGACTGCCTATCATGAAAATCGTAAACTCAGGGCCGTATCTTCCGCTGCCGGCAGCGAGTTGGGGAGGTTTTTCCAAGGCATCGCGCGAAGGATGGGATTGTGCGCCTTGTGTCTGCCTATCCCACCGGAACGTGCCGGCGATTGGGGGTGCAGGGAGACCTGAGCGGAATGATTCGCCTTCGATCCGGAAAGGCTCCGTGCGACGGCGGTGCATTTAAAAAAAAATGGCCCCTGCCGCGGGGCAGGGGCCATTCGGTAAGAGCGGATCTGCCTTACGGAAGGTAGGCAGGTAACGGATCAGCGAATACCGCAGTTAGGCCGGTACTGGTTCGTGGAGGAACCCGTTGCGAGCCCTGGGGGCTGGTACTTGAATTCGACCCCGGTCACGACGTCCCCCTCCCGTTCTTCGGTGTCGAGCAGCGGGCTGTTTACCGCGTCACCCAGGTAGCGAAGGTAACCGACCTTTGCGCCCATGGACCACATGTCGGTGAACTGGAAGCAGGCGGACATCTGCAGGGCCGCGTTCTGAAAACCCGCCTCGGCCTGATACTCGGACAGCCCCGTGCTGCGGGCCCTGGTCGCGTCGACACCGTAGTAGTGATCCATGTAGTCCTGGTTTGCCCAGGTGGTTCCCACGCCGAAGTTCATGTTCAGGCGTTGCGTGAGGTTTGCCTGGTACCCCGCCATCAACTCGCCTGACAGACCGCTACTTTCCGGATTGAGATCGGAGTTCACCCTTGAGCCCAGCGTGTAGTTTCCGAAGGTCCCGAGGGTGTAGACCCCGACCTCGGTCGACTCTTCGCCGATCAGGGAGACTGCCGAGCTGGAGTAACCCTCCCGACTGGTCCGTTGCCCTCCCTGGACTCCTGCCTTCAGAACCGGGGTATCCAGTACCGACATGCCGAAACTGGAGTCCCGACGGAACAGCGGATCACTGGATTGGGGGTCGTCGAAGAGCAGGTAATCCTTACTTACGGAGTTACCTGCCGCCGTTCCCGCTCCAGGGATCTCGCTAGGCTGCTCGGCCAGTGCCGGGGTGCCTGCCAGCAGCAGTGCCGTACAGACAGCGTTGCTTTTGCGCATCAGGGAGGAATGCAGCGATTCGTATATACGCCGATCGATAGGATAAATCATGGTGTCGTGTCCTGGCGTCTTGCCTTCATAAAAGGGTTTTTGAAAACGCCCTATCTGTACGAAATATATAGCATTTATAAGAAATTTCTAGCATCCGTTTCCTACCGGTAATGCAGATTAGAAATCCCATAGTCACAATATAGCAGGATAATGCGCCACGTGTGGCTAAAACTCCGTTACCAATCGGTTTTCTCACCACAATTATTCGTTTTTCATCGTCTGAATACGGGACGATACGTAGACGATGGTGGCGGTGCAGTGCGGAGTTGTTGCGACCGACTGAACGATTATATTGACATCATAATCAAGCTATTTTTATAAAAAACAAAATGATTAGAAATATAATTAATAAAGTACATTATAAAATTTCGGGCACTCATTATGGTTGAGGCGCTTCCCGGGTAAAGCGTGTCACATCGAGACCGTAGTTCGGATCGGCGAGTGGACCTCGAATCGTAATCGGAGCGAGCCAGAGATCGCGTTCTCGCCCTGGGAGCAAGGGGTAGAGGGCGTAATCGATTCGATTTTCGTTCAGATCGATGGCGCCCTTGCCCCGGAAGGAAACGATCGGGAGGTCGAAGCGCAGATCATCGTTCGAAATCACGCCCTTGTCCGTGTTCCAGGTCCCGGTGAGCAGGTCGAACAGGATCCGCTCCTCGGGCGGGCGGGGCTTCCGCGCTCGCAGTAGTGCCATCATGATCTCGATCTTCGCCGCGAGCGCCTTGTCGTGCAATGCGCCGCGCTTGATCTCCGTTCGAATGCTTCCCTGGAGGTGGTGTGTCATCGCGGCTGCGGTCGTGCCTCGGGTTTCGAGATTCAGCCGGAGACTGCCGCGTCCCTCCAGAGTCGCGGCCTCCTCGCCCAGGGCGTCGGCGATCAGATTCCCGAGGGCGACACCGGTGGCCTCGGTATGCAGGGAGAGGCGGGGCTCGATCTCGCGGGCGTCCAGGGAGAACAGGCCCCGGGCGCGGCCCTCGTAGATCGACGCCGATACAGGTTGCGCATCCAGTACCCCCTCGCTGGCCCGCAGCGTGGCATTGATCCCGGTGGCGGTCGTGCCGCCTATCGTTAATTCACCGACGTCCATCGTTCCCTTCAATTCGATGGCGTTCAGTAGCTCACTCACTGCCTCGAAAGCGCCGTTTCCGGTGTCGGGGGACTCAGTCTCGGGGGGGGCGGGCTCCCGGGCGAGTGCGGCCAGGTAGGGATCCAGGTCGATGCGGTCGAGATGGGTCAGCATGACGATGTTGGCGGGTTCCCCCGGTTCCACGCTCAGTTTCCCGTTTAGCCGGCTGTCGTCGAGCGCCAGTACGAAGCGCGGCAGAACGATGCGTTTCGCCGTTGCCTGAAATTCCAGCAACCCTGCCCCGGAACCGAGGATCTGGTCGGGTGTAGTCGGCGCGACAGGATGCCCCAGTGAGGCCAGGGCCTGGCGCGGAGAAAACGGGTGGATCTTCAGGCTGCCGATCGCCTCGGGCGTGTCTTTGAGACCCGCGGCCAGTATTCTGCCGTCGGCCTTGATTCCGGACCACTCGATCTCCACGGGTTCCATTGTCGCCTTGCCTTCCGCGAGGTCTGCCTCTAGACCGGTCCGTGCGCTGACCTCAACGGATGCGGCATCGGAACCCTGCCCGCTGCCGCGGAACCGGAGTCCAAGATCGTCGAACGTCAGCACCTGCTTTTCCGGATCGAAACGTCCGTCGCCCGCGGCCCGGAAGGCGAAGATCACTCCCTCCGGGATGCTTCCCCTCAGTTTTGCCTCGGCCGCCTCGAACTCGATGAAACCCTGGTTCAAACCTGCGGAGATTGCGGCCCGCAGTTCACCACTGATTCCCCCGAGCCCCGCGAACCCGTCGCGTGCCTTGAGGTCTATCCGTATTTCCTCGATATTCAGTGTCCGCTGCTCAAGATCGATCGTGCCGTTGCTGCTGACGGCGACACGGGCGGTCTTTCCGTCGGGTGCTGTGTGTGTCAGCTTCCCGTCCACGGGGTAGACGAGGATCTGGTCGGCGGCGAGTTCACCCGAGAACTCGCAGTCGAGCGTCCCGCGGTTCTCCCCCATATCCGGTGTTCCGCCCCGCAGAACGGACTCCAGGGCAATCTTTGCGGAAAACGGTGCACCCTCCTCGGGTCCGATGTAGCCCGTTCCGTTCAGTTTGAGATCGCTGGCGACACCGCCGGCCCCTTCCCCCTGCAGTACGAGCGAGACCGGACCGATGCTGATGCCGGATCCATCGAGCCCGCCGCTGATGTCGGCCGTGAACGTACCGGTCAGCGCCTCCTCACCGAGGGGGACGCCGAAGGCGTCGAGTGTCGCTCTCAGACCCTCGAAGTTTACGCTGCGGCGCGCCAGGTCGATGTCGCCCCCGCCTTCGAGCAGGAGTTCCACGTCCTCTCCGCGACTACCCTCGCCGCGCATCTCCAGCCGCGACCGGTCGATCGTGACGGTCCGTGCGGCCGCATCCACCGCGATCGCGCTGCTCAGGGTCCCGGAAAACCACCGGTCCGCCAGCGGCAGGCCGGTGGCGTCGAGGTTGACCCGGAGGTTGCTTAGCGAGAACCGGTAGGTGTCCAGATCACCTGTGCCCGTCGCCGTTGAGGCAATCTGGACCTCCACACCATCGGGACTCGCCGCGAAGACCACCCCTTCCAGGGGTGTGACGGACACGGTGCGTTCATTCAAATCGACCGCGACGGTTCCGGCGACCTGGCCTTCCTTCAGCGATAGCGGCAGGCCCTCGCCTTGTGCGGAAAACGCGATTTTGAGGTCATCGAGCGTCAGGACCCGTCCGGGATCGAAGCGCGACTGTGTCTCGACCCGGATGTGGGTATTTACCGGCGGGGTGGCGCTATTCGCGTCGAATTCGAGTGCCAACTCGACGGGTTCGCCGACGACGATCGGGCCGGTAGTGAGACCGATCGGGGCGATGGAGAAATCGAGGCCGGTGACAGCGTCGTTGAAATGAAGGGCGGCGTCTTCGACCGTGATCCCTGCGAGCGTCACGGGCAAGGGTGTGCCGGAGGCCTGCTCGCTTTCAGAGGCGAACAGCAGGACCAGGTCGCGCCAGTTCGTTTGCCCGTTGTCGTCGACATGGAGACCGAGTTTCAGGCCGCGAATGTCGAGTTCGACGATCCGCAGGGTACCTTGCAGGAGCGGAAGGAATTCCACCCGCAGGATCGCCCGCTCGATCCGGGCGAAGGACGTTTGACCGAATCCGGGTGGATTGCCGAGTCGCGTGGGACCGAGTTCGAGTCCGATCGACGGAAACCAGCTCAGGGACAGGTCTCCGTCCACCGAGATCGTCCTGTTGGTGGCGTCCTGAACTGCGCGCTCGATCACCGGCTTGAAGTGATTGGGATTGACCGTCAGCAGCGCCGTGACGGCCGCGATCGGCAGGAGGGCCGAGACCAGAATGAGGCGCTTGAGCCATTTCATGACGCGTTTCCCCCGGGTGTCTCACCGGAGCGGGTTAATCGCTGTGCGTTTCCGCCTCGAGTTCCCCGAATGGATCCCCTGCCGTGCCGCTGGGATGTTGCAGGTGTCCGGATTCCGTCGGCATTTCCCTGTCGAGGTCGTCGAAGGCCTCGGCCTGGTATTTCTGGATCGCGGCAATGCGGATCGCCTCGAGCCGCTCGCCCTGATACCGGGTTTGCCCCGCCGCCCCGGCCCGGTCTCGAGTGGGGTGTCTAGCGCGTCTCCGCGTCGAGTTCCTGATGACCCTTGTAGGCCTTGAATTCCTCCCACAACACCCTCTCGTCCTGCGGGCTGATCTGGTCGGCGACCGCGCTGCTGGAGACGATGTCGTCGAACAGCTTCTTGCTCGCGGCGCTGCCGAAGGCGACCATCGCGCACAGGTGATCGGTCTTGTTGATGTCGACCAAGTGCACCTTGATCACCTGGGTGGCGGAGAGGTCGCGCTGTGTGACCTGCTTGGAGACCGTTTCGAATACGCCGCCCGAGGAGACGCCGGCGGCGGTCTTGGTCTTCCGCCCGTAGGTCTTGTCCATGGCCTTGACCTTGATGTCGATCTGCTTGGCGAGGTCCGCCCGCGCCTTGGCGACCGCTTCGGCGCGATCGAGCGACATGTCGCCACTCCACGGTACGCACTCGGACGAGGCGATCCCATCGGCGATCGTCGGGTTGGAGACCCAGTCCGGCAGTGAGCTGATCGCGTTGGGTTTGGCCTTTTCCTTGGGTGTCGACGCGCATCCGGCGACGATCATGGATGCCGCGACGGCGACAGCGATGCGAAGGGAATGCTTCATGTCTTTTCTCCTCAGTGGTGGATCGTTTCCAACGAATTCCGGATGGTTCCGGTCGGCGGGGGAGGGTAGCCGCACCGCACGGTGGTTCCCCCGGATCACCGTTCCTTTACCACCCATACATAGACCCTCGTACGGTAGTCATCCTGGGGTTCGAAGTAGAACCCCATCACCCGGCCTGCTATCGTCGCCTCGCCCTCGGTGGTCAGTTCCCACAGTACGGTCTTCGACGTCCTGGTCTGCCGGGTCACGAAACTGTCGGTCAGTGCGGTTTGCCCGGCACCGGTCAACTCGCCGAACCCTCGCTCGACGGCGAGCTCGATCTGCGAGGACATCTGTCCGTCGGAGGTCATGCTCGCCAATCCCACCGCGCCTTCGTAACCTTGCCGGTTCGGTTCCGTGATCCAGTCCTTGCCCGCGCCGTGTGGCAACGGCGGCAGGTCCGGGCTCGCGACGCGCAGGAACAACTGCTCCCCCGCGAAACAGCTCTCGGTCACCAGCAGTCGCAGACTTTCGGTGGGCGATTTTCCTGCCGCCTCCACGTCGACGTCCCTGACCCTGACCCGATAGCTGCCCAGACTGTCTTCTGCCCGGTAGTACCACCCTCGGGTCTGCACCTGCACACCGTAAAAGTAGCGTAACTGTGCCAACGCGTTGTCCAGCGCCACCCGGTACTGGGCCGGTAACGAGGTGGCGCGGAAGCTCACGCCCAGCATCGCTGCCTCGTCCTCGCGCATCGGATCGCACAGCCACGCCGGTTCGCAGGTCTGCGGGACGCATTGACCGTCGCAGCCTTCCCGAAGCTCGGCCGCAGAGACCCCGGGCGCGTCCAGCACGGCATACTCGTAGCGGTATCCCTTCCAGTCGATGTGATCGGCGAAACGCACCTCGTGTCCCGTCAGGCGGATGCTGTCGTTTCCGCGGGAGATCTCCGCGTCCAGGTCGGATTCCGCGATTCCCTCCAGCCCGAGCCAGGCGGCCAGCCCCATCGCGGCGCGCCTGCGGGACAGTAACTCGACCTGCTTCGGTCCGCCCGCCGCGACCGATCGGGCGATGCCGACGCTGCCGATCATCCCGTCCCGCACGGGCTGGTACAGCCAGCACACCGGTGGGGGTTTCCAGGCCTCCCGTTGCGGTGGCGGTGTTTCGCAGCCCGCGAGACCGGCAAAAATCGCCAGAAGCACGAGGATGCCGCCCCTCGGTGTCATCGGATTGCTGTCGGAGCGCTACAGATCCTGATAAGCCTTCATGCGCTTCGCCACCCGCTCGATGTAGTCCTTCGTCTCGTCGTAGGGCAGGTGCTTTCGCAGGCGATCGTAGACCTCCTCGGAGCTGAGCTTGTTGATCGACGGGATCGCCTTTTTCAGGTTTCGGTTACCGGTGAAGGCCCTGGCCACGTTCCCGGGTCCGGTGTTGTAAGCCGCGATGGAGCAGAACAGCCGGCTCTCCGGATCCTTGACGTCCTTGAAGTACTTGTAATAGAGCAGGTTGAGGTAGACGGTGCCGATCTGCACGTTGTTGTTGGCGTTGTACAGGTAGGACGGGGCCAGCAGTTTCGGTTTGCCCCAGAGTCTCTCGGAAACCTCCTTCCCGGCGTAGCGCGGCACGATCTGCATCATCCCGTAGGCGGGTACGTAGGAGGTCGCCATCGGATTGAAGGCGCTTTCCGTGTGGATCACGGCCATGACCAGTGGCTCGTTGATCTTCCACTCGCCGGCGTGTTTGGCCACCATCTCGCGGTATTCCTCGGCCTTCTTCAGCGGCCGGGTCTCGGGCATCGGAATGGTCACCACCATGGCGGTGGACGGGGGCCGCGCAGGCGAGCTGACCTTGGCCACCTCCCGTTTGACCCCGGCCTTCTTCAGCAGGTCGTTCGCCTTCTTCTCGACATCTGCCGGCGTGGGTTCGGGTTTGTCGAACAGTTCCTTCAGGACGCGCTCCTTGCCGGGGTCGGCCTTCTTGACCACCGGGCTGCTATCGCGCAGTTTCTTGTCCACCTCGGACATCACAGGCTCGCGCTTGACGGCGGTGGCGACGCGCTCTTCGAGGGCGTCCTTCAGCGCATCCTCCATGACCTTTGCCGCGTCCTTGCCTTTCTGTTCGACGACGTAAATGCGAATCTCGTTCTTGTCGTAGTCGACGACCCGCTTGGTCTTGCGGTCCTTCGAGTACTCCACCCAGGCCTTAGGCGTCGATACCTCTGGCTGGTCCCAGACTTCCTTGATCGAGCGCTGGTAACGTGCGTATTCCTCGCGCAGTGTGCGCGTGTATACCTCGAACTCGCGCATCAACTCCTTCTGGTACTGCGTGAACTCCTGCTGCTGCTGGTTGCGCCAGGACTCGAACTCCTTGCGCTCGTCGGCGCTGCCGTAGGCGCCGGCACCCTGCTGCGTTGCCCTGCGATAATCCTCGAAGGATTGCCCCGTGGCGATAAAGGGGAGCGCGAGGGCAACGATGATAAGGAGTCTGGTACGTGGCATCGAAACCTCCTGCCTGCCGTGTGGTCTTCCGGGCGAGATACCGGCTGGAGCTACGAACCGGATTCCGATTGGACCTAAGGCGATTTCTGTCAAATGACAGTCCATCCTGTTTGTCTTTTCGTCCGTCCTCCGTGTTGCGACAACCGTTCCATCGTTCGACGATGCGCCTGTTGTCGCGCCTTGATGACGAACGATCCCGGCGCGGCGCTGTCCCTGCTTTGCTTGGGCACCGGTCTTGGGCTTCCTGCCCAAGCCGTTCACTGCTTCGCAGCTCACCCGGCGCGATCTGGTATGTC
>JAJDOJ010000153.1 GCA_022340215.1 Gammaproteobacteria bacterium | reverse complement strand
AATCCTCCGGCGCGGCAAGCATGGAACCCTCGCCCTCGAAACCGCCCGGGGAGGTCTTCAGCAGCCACTCGTGACCGGCCCGAGGCGTACTGGCGTCGAAGTGCTCGGCCTCGATCACCACCAGACCACCGGCGGACTGCTCGTAGGCTGCCCCCCGTGCGACCCCGGCGTTAAGTGCCAGAAGGGAGATCGCTAAGAGGCTCGCGACCTTCGGCCACAGCCGATCGAAACGCCATGTTCCACAGCCCGAACCCCATCTCGAAAACTTGCCGATTGGGCTGATTATCCTAACCATGCCATGCAAAACCAGTACAACTCCATTCCAATAAAAACAAATCATTACAACAAGTAACGAGAATCTAATAAACCTCTATCGCAGACCTGTGCGACCAATATAGCGCACTCAATAACCTACTACCTAATTACAAGACTCCTTTGACAGGATCCTTGACTCCCGTCACATTATGTGGCCACCGGAGCAGACCGAACCCTTTGATCCGGAGGTGGGTGTGTCCGGGACCGAGAGTCTGCGGGCATTCGAAACATTGTCCTACCCAAGAAATGTGACGTCAGAATGACACCAGGATCATCCAATTGGTATCATCCAAAGGGCCGAGTAACCCGCTACCAATCCCATGTTGAAAGCGGCAGTCACGGAGTCGTGCAACGTGATCGGCACCTTCCCTACCCAATTCGGTGTTCCAGTCCATGAAGCCTGCGAAGTGAATCTCCCCGATACCGCGGTTGACGGTGTGGGTTCAGAAGGCGGGGCGGATCATTGCAAAAAGACCTTTCGACATTGACCAAAATGATAGAAAACGAAACAGGAAACGAACGGATCAGACAGACCAGCTACGAGCGGCAAGGGGCTGGACGCCTCTTTCTATTATCTCATATGCTGGGGTTATTTCTTCTAATGCCATTCATGGTTGGCGTGGTTCTGGCGCATTCTCCGCACGATATTGTGGACGTGCTGGCGGTATCTCCCGGATTCGATCAGGACGGCACAATTTTCGTCGGCAATACGAGTCACCTTCTCCGATCTCAAGACGGCGGTTATGAGTGGAACGAGCTATCCGACGGGCTGGACAATCAGACCTATTTTTCCGCCGTCGAGATATCACCCGACTTTGTAACCGACAGAACCGTCTTCGTCTCCACGTTCGGTGACGGGATCTACCGGTCCACCGATCGGGGAAATTCCTGGCACAAGGCTAGCGCCGGATTGCCGGGGGGACAGGTTACGGGGCTTGCCATTTCTCCGGATTATTCCGTTGACGGGGTGGTCCTCGCCATCGTCGAGGGTGAAGGCCTGTTTCGTTCCGAGAGCCGGGGTCGGAACTGGCGACGCGTGCTGGCCGCCGGTGTGGAGTCAGTGGCGATCTCGCAAAGCGTCTCATCGAAGCTTGCGGTTGCCGGAGGTGCCGCGGGACGGCTGTATCGCTCCACCGACGGTGGTGACACCTGGAAAGTGGTTGGCAAGAGTGATGTGGACGGGGTGGTCACGGCAATCGCGATCGCTGCCGGCGAGCCACCGGCTCGGGACGTGGTGTTCATCGGGACGGAGAGCGGGACGCTGTACCGGAGTGACGATGCGGGAGAACGATTCGAACGAGTGAGAGATGGTTTTGGAGATAAGGCGGCGCCGATTGTAGCGGTTTCCGTCTCACCTGAATACGCGAACGACCACACGGTAATTGTGTCAACCTGGGAAGAGGCCGCCTTCATTTCGGCCGATGGCGGAGCCGAATGGGAAAAGAGGTCGAGCGGGCTGACCACGGACCCTCAGTCCAATTCGGCTAAATACAAATCGCCGAGCTTCCGGGAAGCGGTTTTCTCAGGAGCATACGGGCGCGACAGAACCATATTCCTTGCCGGTTTCGACGGGCTCTTCGTCTCGACAGATGTCGGACAAAGCTGGCAGCAGGCGGAGATTCTACCGGTTCGGTTGATCAAGGCGCTGGCAACCGAAGACGCGGGTGATGGCAAGGTGGTCATCGGTCTGGGTACCTACGGCGGTGGGGCCTACTTTTCCGAGGACGGCGGTGACACCTGGGTCGTTGGCAATCGTGGCCTGACCCGGACGCGTCTTTCCAAGCTCACGTTTTCCGACAACTTCGCCGAAGACAGGACAATCTATTCCGGCGCCTATGGAAAACTGCTTAAGTCTGTGGACGGTGGGGAGAGCTGGACGGCCACTGGCCATGGTGAGGAGAAGGATTTCGTATATGACGCGAAAAGTTTCCTTAGCAAGGTGTTGAGGAAGCTCGGTATGGATTCCCTGAACGATGCCTGGTTTCCGGCGCATACCTTCCAGGATCCGTATCCAACCGTCGTCGCGGTCGCCCCTGATGGGAAGACGCTGTTCTTCGGTACCCGCTGGCATGGTATCTATCGTTCCGGAGATGCCGGCAGGACTTCGACCCTGTTGTGGGACGCCGAATATCACGCCGTCACCGGTCTGTACCTGTCGCCGGATTTCTCGAATGACCAGACCCTTTTCGCAACCGTGAGAACGCTCGGTGTCGCAAAATCGACCGATGCCGGCGAGTCCTGGACGCTGGCCAATATCGGTCTCGACCCCGTAAACGCATGGAGGGAGCAAACCGAGGCGCACCGAACCGCCATGGACGTGGAATTGGCGATGCCAGACAATTTCGATAAGACAGGGTGGCTGGCGGCCGGGACCACTGCCGGTCTGTACTTTTCGACCGATGGTGGTGGGACCTGGAAAAACTCGGGTGCAAGCGAAGTCAACGGCAGTATCGAGGCGATCGCGGTATCACCCGAATTCGAAAAGACTCGCACCATAGCTGTTAGTGTCAAAGGCAAGGGGCTGTTTATCAGCAGCGACAGCGGCGAGACCTTCGACAGACCGTCCGGGATTCCGATCGATCGGATACGCTATCTGGCCTTCTCTAAGCGCTACCCTCGTGATCACACGCTGTACGCGGCATCCGACGAAAACCTCTACCGGTCTGTCGACGGGGGGGCGCGATGGTCATTGGTCTCCAGACCGGTACGATACGAGAATACCAGGGAGCCGGTGCGCTTCACCGGGACCTGGAGTCGGCAGGAGGGAGACGCGTTCAGCGGCTTAAACGCGACCTGGTCCGATTCTCCCGGTGATCGAGCCGATCTGAACTTTGTCGGCACCGGTGTCGCCTGGATCGGCAATTCGGGACCGGAATCCGGCAGGGCGGAGGTCACTATCGACGATACCCTGGTGGAAACTGTAGACCTGTATGGAGAGAAGAACGGTGTGAGGGAGGTATTCAGGAACGGGGGCCTTCCCTATGGGCCGCACACCATTGCGGTGGTGGTTTCAGGCGACCGAAATCCCCTCTCGACGGGCAGCCGGGTGTCTATCGACGCCTTCGATATCGCGCCATGAGCCTTTTTATCGGTGGCTGATGCAGCCACCGCTCCCGGTACTGGATGATGTCTGATACGAGGCGAGGTTCACGGATCGTCAATCGGCTGTTGGTCGGTGCCAGCCGGGCGAACTACGGTCTCGCGAAGCGCTACTACTTTTCGAACCAGGAAAAGGTATACAGGAGTTACGCCGAGCCACCCCTGTTGGTCTATCAGATGGGCAAGGTCGGCTCATCGACTGCTGTCGCCACGCTGAAGACGGTGAATCTCGATGCACCGATTTATCACGTTCACTTTCTCTCCCCCGATCTCGTCCAGAAGTACGAGGAAAAGCGCAGGCCCTACCTCAGGACGCACAAGGTCGGGGCCCTACAACACATTTGGCAATACCAGTTCATCCGCAGACACCTGCAGGAACCGGGACGTACGGGAAAGTGGCGGGTCATCTCGCTGGTGCGCGATCCGGTAGCGCGTAATCTAGCGACCTTTTTCGAGCATATCGAGGTCCTGTCAGAGGATGGCGATTGCTGGGACCTGAAATCATGGGAATACGAGTTCGAAACCCGGGTATGCAGGGACGATCAGGTCCGACTGATCGACCTATTCTACGAAAAGTGCAGGCACGAGACACCGCTGGTGTATTTCGACCGGGAATTCCGGGACGTCCTCGGTTTCGATATCTTTGAATTCGAGTTTCCGGTGGAACAAGGTTACCAAATCAGTCGCGGTGACAACGCAGATTTTCTGGTGATCCGGCTGGAGGACCTGAACCGTTGTGCGGCACAGGCCTTCTCGGAGTTCCTGGGAGTCGACGGGTTTCAATTGATCAACCGGAATGTCGGTGACGGCAAGGAGTACGCGGAGATCTACGACCGCTTCAAACGCATCATCAAACTACCGTCCGACTACCTCGACAGGATGTATGACTCGAAATTTTCGAGACACTTCTATACAGAGGTGGAAATCGCCGAATTCCGGAAGCGCTGGGTCCGGCAGTAGCCGGTTCCCGCCACTACTAACCTGTCGACCGGGACGGCGGCAGCTTCCCGCAAGATTCGCTGTGACGAATTCTGAGGGCAGCGCTAAGGCGATTGCCGGAAAATGGCATACCAGATTGCGCCGGATTTTCGTTCGTCATCAAGGCGCGACGACAGGCGCATAGTCAAACTATGTCACTGTTGTCGCAACACAGAGGACGGACGAAAAGACAAGCAGGATGGTATGTCATTTGATAGAAATCGCCTAAGATCGCGCGTCGATCACACATTCGAGAGCATCGAGACATGATTAAACTTGCCTTCTACGCCTTCTGCCTGACACTGGGTACAACCGCGGCCATCGCCGCTGATCCCCAGGAAGTCGATGCATACGCTGCGGAGGCCCGCGCGGCGGGAACTCAGCTCTTCATCGAACTCAAGAAGGTGGTCACAGAGGCGGCACAGGCCAAAGGTGCCGCGGCGGCCATCGAGGTCTGCAACGTCAAGGCGCTGCCAACCTCCCAGCGGGTCTCTGAGGAGACCGGTATGGACGTGGGACGGACCAGCCACAAGTTGCGTAACCCGAAGAATGCGCCGGACGCCTGGGAGAAGAAGGTCCTGGCGGACTTTCAGGCACGCAAGGCCGCAGGGGAACCTCTGGAGGAAATGGAGTACTACGAGGTGGTCGACGACAACGGTAAGGAGGTCTTCCGCTATATGAAGGCGATCCCGCTGGGTGGGGTGTGCTTCAACTGCCATGGAACCAGCCTCAAGCCCGAGGTCAAGGCCAGGCTGGATGAACTCTATCCGGAAGACAAGGCCCGCGGCTTCATTCCTGGGGACCTGCGAGGGGCCCTGACCATCAAGAAAGACCTGTAGGATTCGTCCGATCCGACCCGGCACCGGACCACATCGTACATACATTCTGCGAGGGCGGAACGGGCTTCGCCCTTGCGACATGTCGTGATGAGAAACGGTCCCGGGTCGTATTCAGCGCGTCGATAACCTCGAAGATGGTCGCCGCATCAGCGGGCCTGATGTCTACGCCCACCATTCCAAAGCCGAATCCATCCTGATCGCCGAGCCAACTCACCACTTTCGAACCTCGTGTAAAAGCAGTGCCCGGGGAGACGGCCAAACCGGCCGCGAGCCATTTGCCTGGCACCAGGATGATCAAGCTTTGACGTGCGCCGTGGGAAGGCGGTGCTATCCCAGTGGGTGAGAGACCCACCCGGCAACTTTCGCTCCAGCCGGAAGCAATCGGAGCAGTCATGGAGGTAACGAAGTGGCTGAAGCCTCTGGTGTAGAGGGTCACCTAGGGTGACTTGGCGAGTGTGCAGGCCGGAACGCGAGTGAACGCTGAGCAAGCCTCGAAAAGGGTAATGCGAAGGCCGACCCGTCGGACAATGCGGGGAAGGCTGGCATGGCTGGGGAAGAGAGCGAACAAGGCACCCAGCCACTTCGCCGGGGTATTGGCGACAGCATGTACACAAGGGAAGCATACGCAACACGGGAAGCCCCTTGGCGTGCCAACAAGGGCGCGCCGGGCGTGGACCGGCAGGACTTCACGGAGGTTGAGGCGTACGGGGTGGAGCGATGGCTGGGTGAACTGGCGCAAGCCCTGAAAGGGTCCCGGAAGGGGAGTTCGACTTCCTCGGGTACACGTTCGGACGGCTCTATTCACCGCAGCGGGCGTCCCTATCTCGGGGCGAAACCGTCGCGCAAGAGTGTCAAGCACGTGGTCGAGAAGATCCACGCGCTGACAGCCCGGACCGGGACAGGGCAGGGCAGGAAACCACAGAGGTGGTGGAGAGCTTACACCACCATGCGGTTGCGCCGGTGGTTGTGCAAGAAACACAAAGTACGCAGGAATGGGTTGCTCGTATATCCCCACGAGTATCTCTACCAGACCCTCGGTCTGGTCTGCCTACCGAAGTCGAAGCGCAACGTGCCGTGG
>JAJDOJ010000152.1 GCA_022340215.1 Gammaproteobacteria bacterium | reverse complement strand
AAGGCGATCTGGCGACTTGGGAACAGGCGCACATTCCCTACACCATGCGCAAGAAGCGCCAAGCCTTTTTTGCTGACGATCAAAGCCAAAAAGCGGGAAATTCTTAGCTCGGATTCGCGGGGGATTTCGACAGGCTAGGTCAGTCCCGAGTTAGGGGGTCAGGTCTTGTCCCGTGACTGTGGCTCGAGTAGACTGCCTCCATGGCAAGACCGCTACGTTATTGAGTTTGCCGGAGCGCTTTACCACGTCACTTCCCGTGGGGACGGGCGAGACGACATATTCTTGGGCGATGACGATCGGAAACTTTGGTTGGAGATCCTGGAGCAAGTTTGCGAGCGCTTCAACTGGATAGTCCATGCCTACTGTCAAATGGGGAACCACTGGCACCTCCTCGTCGAAACTCCCGACGGCAACCTCGCCAAAGGCATGCGTCAACTGAACGGTGTCTATACCCAGCGATTCAATCGGGAATATCCAAAGGGGTCAAATCTAGCAAACTATAGCCTACGTGCTACTGTTATGACGCATGGTTCGCCCCCTTCGCATCGAATTCGACGGCGCGTGGTATCACGTGATGAACCGCGGACTTGGGCGGCGGGGTGCGTTCAGTAGCGATGTTCAACGTACGTACTTTCTCTCGCTGCTTGCCGATACCGCCGAGCGGTTCAACGCCGAGTGGCACGCCTACTGTCTGATGACGAACCACTACCATTTGCTTCTGCGCACACCGGAGGGGAATCTCAGTCGAATCATGCGCCACCTCAACGGCGTCTATACCCAGTACGTCAATCGTGGTCAGGGGCGAGACGGGCCCCTGTTTCGGGGGCGCTACAAGGCCATACTGGTGGATGCGGATGCCTATTGGCTGGAACTGTCGCGCTATCTCCACCGCAACCCACTGGAAGCCGGAACGGTCCGGAAACTGACCGATTTCCGCTGGTCGAGTTTCCGAAGCAATGTCGGCGAAGATCCCTCGCCGAAATGGCTGACGACCGCCTTTATTCTCGATGCGGTCGGTAAACGCAATCGGTGTGCGCGCTACGCGGCGTTCGTTGCGGGGGACCCCGGCGGGACCTCGCTCGATTACCTCGGCCGGGCGAAAAGGAGTCCGATTCTGGGTGACGATGCATTTCGCGATCACGTATTGCGCGGTCCGAGGCCCGACATCGATCGTCCCCAGCTTCGTAAGGCGCGTATCGTGCCGACTCTCGAACAGGTCGTGACCGCCACCGCACTCCGGTTCGGCGTCGAGGAGGATGCGATCCGCCGCAAGACGCGGGGGCGGGGTAGCCGCGGGCCCGCCCGGGGTGTGGCGATGTATCTGTGTCAGCGCGTGGCCGACATGCGACTGGCGGATATCGCCCGGCACTTCGGTCTCGCCGGCTATGCCAGCGCCGGTTCGTCGATCAGGTCCCTGAAGCGGGCGCTGGAAGAGGACGCGGATCTGGAGAAACGGGTCGAGCGTCTAACGCAGGATCTGACCACATGAACCATGAAGATGCGGACGTAACCTATCGATGGATTGAGCCTGACGTCGTCGGTGATCATCGTACCCGGTGAACCATGGTTCTCCCGGAGCCGTTCGGTGCCGTCCTGGTCGTTTTCACCGGCGAGGAACTGGAGAACGTCCTTCAGACACTGGCGACCCTCGACTGATTGCCGCGGCGTCGCTGCGCTCGCGACCTGCCGGTGCGCCCGCTCCAACCGGTGTAATCTCCCGATCCCCCTGTTGTAGACTTTCGTGTCTAAACCGTTTCCGATACCTGTTCGCCAGGAGCCAACCGATGAGTGAGCACGACGATCAGCATCACATGAACATGATGGAGCGCTTTCTGCACTCTTCGGTTGCGGGCAGCGCGGCCCTTGTCGTGTGTACCGTGATTGCGATCGTCTGGGCCAACTCGCCCTGGGAGTCGGTATACCAGACCCTGACGCACGCGAAGATCGGCGTGAGCTGGAACGAGGCGAAATACACCCACAGCCTGGGGCACTGGATCAAGGACGGACTGATGGCGATCTTCTTCTTCGTCGTCGGACTGGAGATCAAGCGCGAGCTGGTGGTCGGGGAGCTGTCCTCCTTCGGGCGGGCGATCCTCCCCGTGAGCGCGGCTATCGGCGGGGCGGTCGTGCCCGCGCTGACCTTTACCTGGTTCAATCTGGGCACGCCGGGACAGGCGGGCTGGGGGATTCCCATGGCGACGGATATCGCCTTTGCCCTGGGTGTGTTGGCACTGTTCGGTAGTCGCGTCCCCATCAGCCTCAAGGTGTTTCTGACTGCACTGGCCATTGCGGACGACATGCTGGCAGTACTCGTGATCGCGTTTTTCTACACGGCCACGCTGAACTTCGTCGCCATCGCGTTCGCCGGTCTTTTTCTGTTTCTCATTTTTCGTGCGTCCCGGGCGGGGGTCCGTATGGTCCTGGTCTATGTGATGCTGGCATTCGCGGTATGGGTGAGCCTGGAGGCTTCCGGTATACACGCGACCGTTGCCGGTGTCCTGATCGCGATGCTGGTGCCGGTGAAGGGGCAGATCGAACCGGACGAGTTCTTCGACAGGACCCGTTCCAGTCTTCGCCTGCTGGAGAAGCTGCAGCCGACACGGGAGAGCCTCAATGCCGACGAGCGGCAGCGCCGGGCCGTCAGCGAGATCTACATGGCCGCCGAGGACATGACACCGCCTGGCATCGCCATCGAGAAGGTGCTCCACCCCTTTGTCTCCTTCATCATCCTGCCGCTGTTCGCCCTGTCTGCGGCGGGGGTGGCATTTGATGCCGGGACGCTGGGTGACTTCCCCGGTCCGGTCGGTCTTGGCGTCATGCTGGGTCTGTTCGCGGGCAAGCAGGTCGGTATCATGACGGCGTACTGGCTGGCGGTGAGGACCGGTCTCGCGCAGTGGCCCGAAGGTGTGAACTGGGGCCAGATCTGGGGCGTCAGCGCGCTGGCGGGGATCGGATTCACCATGTCCATCTTCATCGACGAACTGGCGTATACCGACCAGGCGATGATCGATGAGGCCAAGATCGCGATCATCCTGGCCTCCCTGATCTCGGGGGCGTTCGGGGCCTTCCTGTTAAGCCGTGCGCTGCCGAGGGCGCAGACCTCCGATACGGAATCCGGCCCCGCCCACTAACGTGGCGGGATCTTGTGCGGGATCCGGGTAAGGTTCCAGTATAATTTGGAAGGGTGACATTACTGCCTGGCGAGTTCGTTGACATGAATACAGTGCTTCGTTCCTTATCCGCGGGTGTACTGGCGCTGGCGTTCGCGGTTCCCGGCTGGCAGGACCCGGCCTCGGCCGCGAGCCAGAAAACGGAGAAGACGCTGGCCGGCGGAGCGGTCGGCGCCGCCGGGGGCGCCTTGCTCGGCGCCATTGCCGGAAAATGACATACCAGATCGCGCCGGATTTTCGTTCGTCATCAAGACGGGCATCGCCGGCGAGCCGCTCGAAGCGGAATAGGCCCGTTTGCAGGCAAGGCCAATGCGGTGTATCCCTGCCTTTCGCACGTAGGTGACTGGTCGGCCGCTTCGAACAATGCCCCGCCCGCGCGGGGATTCGAGTAACGGTCTACTGAGGGAGATCATGAACCGTTTTCTGAAACTCGTCGGATTGATTGCAGTTTGTCTTTTCGCGGGGGCGTCATACGCTTCGGATGCCGCTAAGGAGAAACGCTGGTCGGACCAGATCGTCGATGCCCTGATGGACGGCGAGGCCGAATATCTGAAGGCCGGCGATCAGGAGTTCCTGGCGATCTACACCGAGGCGGCGGATTCTCCCCCGAAAGGCGGCGTGATCCTGATGCACGGTATCGGTGTGCATCCGGACTGGCCGCAGATCGTCGGCCCGCTGCGTACCGGTCTGCCGCAGCGCGGCTGGGCCACGCTGTCGCTGCAGATGCCGATCCTGCCGAACGAGGCCGATGTCAGCGACTACCTGCCCCTGATGGACGAGGTCGCGCCGCGAATCGATGCCGGCGTCGCCTTTCTTAAAGCGCAGGGTATTGACGACATCGTGCTGGTCGGCCACAGTCTGGGGGCGTCGATGGCGCTGAGGTACCTCGAACAGCCACGTGACGCTATTCAGGGTCTTGTCGTTATCGGGCTGGCGAAAGATGGCGAGTTGAATCCGGCGGTCACGCTGGAAGTCGTTTCCACACCGGTACTGGATCTCTACGGCAGCGAAGACCAGAAAGACACCCTGGAAACCGCTCCAGAGCGCAAGGCGGCCGCTAAGTCCGATACCTACACGCAGAAGGAGGTCAAGGGCGCCAATCACTTCTTCGATGGCAAGGAGGTAGAACTCGTCGAGGCCGTGGATGTCTGGGGTTCGGCACTGTAAGTAAGGCGGGATTTCTCCAGGCGCGTCATCCCGGCACAAGATGGAGGGCAGGAAAAATGGCTCAGTACAGCGAAACCTTTCAGGGTTGCCTGATCGAGATCGAAGACGACGACACGCTGCGCATCGACGGCAAGCGTATCGACCCGGTCTACAACGAGAGCCGGGGCAAGTGGTCGACCCGATACCTGCCGTATACGGAATACGATTCCCTGGTCGAGTTGGGTCAGGCGATCGTGCGCGATACCGAGGAGTTTTCCGGCGACCGCCAGTAAGCATTCCGAACCGGGGGGACGGGCCATGGCCATCAGAAAAGACGCGAACACATTGAGCACCGCCGAACGCACGGAACTCGTGGATGGCATCAAGGCCTTGAAGGCCGAGGGGGTCTACGACCAGTTCGTACTGCGTCACGCCAACACGCCGATGGGTGACATCCACCGCTGTCCCGCGTTTCTGCCCTGGCACCGGCGTTTCATCTGGGACCTGGAGCGGGAGTTGCAACGCGTAACCGGCAATTCCGAACTTGGCCTGCCCTACTGGAACTGGCCGTCGGGCGACGGGAGCGCGTCGATGTGGGCAGACGACCTGCTGGGCGGCGACGGGGATCCGATCACCGGTGCCACGCAAACCGGGCCGTTCCGGGAGGGGGAGTGGACCATCGTCAACTCCGCCGGTAATGCCGCCGGTCCCCTGACACGCGCCTTTGGCCGCAGCGGCCTCGCGACCCTGTCGACGCAGGCCGACATCGAGCTGGTGCTCGGCGTCACGCCGTACGACAGCCCGCCCTGGATCATGGGGGCCGCGCCGAGTTTTCGCGACCAGCTCGAGGGTTGGACCGGTCCCAATCTCCACAACCGCGGCCATGTCTGGGTCGGCGGTTCGATGCTGCCGATGACCTCGCCGAACGATCCGGTGTTCTTCCTGCACCATTGCATGGTCGACAAGGTCTGGCACGAGTGGCAGCTGCGTTTTCCCGGTCAGGGATACCTGCCGGAGAGCGGCGCCCCGTTCGGGCAGAACCTGACCGATCCGATGGCGGGCACACCGGCCGGTCTCATCGGCTCGCGCCCTATCGACGTGCTGGACAGCGCGGGCCTGGAGATCGAGTACGACCGCCTGATGCCGGGGACGCCGGACCCTTCCGCCCCGGGGGAAGAGGCGGTCGAGCTCGTTGTCGGGGCGGATCCCCTCGAGACCGGGATCGGCGCGCCGGGCGAGAGCGACCTCTATCGCTTCGATGTGGGATCCTTCGGCTCTTATACCCTGCAGACCTTCGGTGATTCCGACACCTTCATGACCCTGTTCGGTCCGGACGATCCGACCGCGGAGGTCGGTACCGACGACGATGCGGGGGAGCAACTCAACGCCCGCATTGTACGCACGCTGTCGGCCGGGACCTACCACGTCCGTATCCGGCTCTACGATCCGTCACGCACGGGCGCGTATCGCATTCAGGTCGTTCGAAACTCCACGGATGCGGGAGGATCGGGATCCACGATCCCCGTACTGACGATC
>JAJDOJ010000151.1 GCA_022340215.1 Gammaproteobacteria bacterium | reverse complement strand
TAGGTTTGGTGGTAGGCGCGCACCAGATGATCGGAGGAAGCTTTGCTCGCGCTATATGGGCTGTTAGGTTCATAACGATGCGTCTCAGTGAAAGGAGGGGCGTCGGTATCCAGTGAGCCATAGACCTCGTCGGTGGATATGTGCAGAAATCTAAAGCGGCTCTTCTCGGGCTCGGCCAGAGCGTCCCAGTGGATTCGTGCGGCATCGAGGATTCGGCAGGTGCCCAGGACGTTAGTCTCGATGAATGCGATCGGTCCATGAATGGAACGGTCCACGTGGGATTCCGCCGCAAAATTGACAATCGCTCGAGGGTCATATTCGCTCAGGAACCGGGAGACTGTTTCGAAATCGCCAATATCTCCATGGTGGAAGACGTGTCGCTTATCCCCATTCAGAGAGGACAAGTTTTTCAAATTCCCTGCATAAGTGAGCTTGTCGAGGTTGACCACCGGTTCGGAACGATCTTCCAGCCAGTCGAGTACAAAGTTTGAACCGATGAATCCGGCGCCTCCAGTAACGAGTATGGTCATTGTTACATAGAGGCTTTCTACACCTTTTTGAGTACAGCCGCAGTGATCAGGCCGATATTGCCACCCAGCGTTTGCCGATAGATGCCGGAGCGCTTGAGACCCCACAGCCGGGGCACCAGCCAGCGGTCTCTGGCTTCGCAGAATTGATCGAGGATGCGTTGATTCTCGGGCGTAAGCTGGTGTTTGGCCTTTTGCAAGGCGCGGGTGTTTACGGTATTCCAGTTTCGGAATTGCCCATTAAAGAGTAGCCATATGCGGAGCAGCCTGGCACGCCAACCGGCATTGGGACCCATCAGATTACTGCTGTGTTGTCGATAACGCGTCGTGGGATACGCATCGTAAAACACGGTCCCGCCTGCCCCGCTGACGAGCAAATAGAGCCACCAATCGTGATAGACGACGTCTCGTTCACACCGACTGCTGAGGAGCTGGCGGGCTGCGTTGTTCATCACCATGGTATTTCCGCTGCCGATATTCTGCACGAGTGCATTGGCGAAGCTAGGTTTTTTCTCGAACAGCGGCGAAAACCCGATGTCACGGCCATTTTCATCGATCATCCGGGTTCTGGCGCAATACAAAGCGGGAACGTCTTTCGGAATGCAATTCAATTTTGATAACGCACTCGAGATCTTGTCGCACTCCCAGATGTCGTCCTGATCCACAAAGGCAAAAAAGTCCGCCTGTATGTCTTGGTCGCACACCAGAGAGAGAAAATTTGCGGCGAATCCCTGCCGGGGGCCCGATCGGATCGAGAGATGCTCCTTCCCCCACTGGGTTTGGTATTGGTCAAGAATGCGCAGGGTGCCGTCATCAGACCCGTCATCGGATGCCCATACGGTCAGGTTACTGTGCCTTTGGGCACCAATCGATTCGAGTTGCTCGGCAAGAAACCGACCTCCCTGGAAGGTGCAGAGTAGTACGGCGACATTTGGCTGAGAAAGTCTTGTGGGAGAATCTGGAGCCAATGTGCTTGCCAAGCCCCCCGTGGCGGCGGAAATCGTGCGGGAGTGCAGATCGAAGTCAATGCAGCTGCCGGGATTTCCAGGGATGATTTCGCTCCGTGACACAACCATGCAACGACCTGACAGGCATCTAAGTAGCTGAAATTTTTACAAACATGCAATTATACGCCCCATTTTCGATGAAAGACATAGCATTGTCCCCGAACGGGACCGTATTCTCTCACCATATCCCCGTGTGATGCACGCCGCAACCGCACGGTCATTTCCGCTGAAAGCAACGGTATGATTCGACGTGGTAACGGCTCCGCGCCCAATCAAGAGAATGAATACATCCATCAGAATGTGTGATTGAATTCGGGGAGGTGGATTCGGGCCGAGACTCAGTTCCACGTTCCCAGATCCGCACTATGCATTGTCAGGGCATCATTAGTTGATCTGTTCGAATACCCCGGTTGTTTCGGTGACCTCGAGGCAATCGCTCAAATCCTCTAGCCGGAAGACGGGGGCAAAATCATACCGAAACGGTTTGAAGGTATTCATCAGCGTGTTTCGCATAAGGGCTCGGGTGTTGAAGAAGGGGCGAGGCAGGTGGCTGTTGGCTGATCCTTTTCTCTGCCTCTTCGGCCGGATCGGGGTTTAAGTGGCTGTTCTGGGTCGCTTCGGTCGGTCGGCCCTGGAATCTGTTGTGACCGGGATCTTGATACAAGCCGTCCTGATTGTGAGCGGAATCCTGGCGGCACGATTCCTGGGCGTCGAAGGTCGCGGTTATCTCGCATTGCTCGTCCTGTTTGCGGTGACCGTGTCGCAGCTCGGTCTCCTCGGCCTGCCGCAAGCCGTGACGCATTTCGTCGCCAGGGATCACTCTATCGCCCCCCGGATGATGACGCTCTGTGGGCGTGCGGTGCTGAGCCAGAGCGTTTTGCTATTCGGCACGCATGCCGGCGTTCTGGCCATCTACCTGCAGGACAAGTCGGACGATGTCGTTCTGGCGGGCCTCATCACTTTGAGCGCGGTTCCCGGATTTGTGGCGCAGCAGTATGGTCTGGCGATATTGCAGGGTATGGGGCACTTCCGGAGCTTCAACGCCATCCGTCTAGCGGATCCCGTGCTTTATTCTGTGGGGATGGCAAGTCTCTGGGTTTCGGGCCACGTCTCGCTGCCCTTGGTCACCATAATGTGGGGGGCAGCCAAGGTGGTGGTAGGATTTTTTGCTTTCAGACGAGCCAGAGTGACCGTTTCTCTGCAGGGCTCGATGGCCCGAGGGCGTTCGCTGCCCGAAACGCGGCGATTGCTGACCTATGGATTGAGGGGGATGGTGGGCTATGTCTCTCCGCTGGAGAGCTTGAAATTCGACCAGCTGGTGGCCGGGCTGTACCTTTCTCCCGCGGCACTGGGAATCTATGTTGTGGCTCAGGCATTCAACAATCTGCCCAAGTTCGTAGCACATAGCCTGGGCATGGTCGTCTTCCCTTTCATGTCCGCGGTCGAATCCGCTCGGGCTGCGAAGTCGTACCTGGGAATCTTTTCATCATCGGTCGTCGTGCTCAACGGCGTCCTGATCGTCGCCTTGTACTACCTTATGCCCTGGCTGGTGGTGACGTTTTTCGGTGCGGAATTCTCTGACGCCATCCCCGTGGCGCGAATGCTCCTCGCAGCCGCCCTTCTCTGGTCCATCAGGCGTATTCTCGTGGAATGTCAACGCGGACTTGGATATCCCGAGTCATCGACATACGCTGAATTGGCGATGTATCCGGTACTGCTGATGACCCTGCCGTTCCTGGTTCCGAAGCTAGGATTGGAAGGTTTGGCCCTGTCGATCGTGATCGCCCAGGCAGCGTCACTGATCACCGCGTTGTTGTTTAACGGGTTGACAGTCATAAGGGTGCGGTCGGATGAATCCGGCTGAACGGTCGTGGATCAGAGAGGAGTTCAATGCGTCCGGTCATTGTCAGCGGATGTCGGTATTTCGCAGCGGGCGGTCGGAACGACATGGTGGCGGGGGCGTGTAGACGTCGCGACGGGGGAGTGAGCGAACTGGTATGAATTATCGTGCACACTGAACTGATGGCGAAATGGATGGGGCGCCGCTTGGGTTTTCGAGTAGCGCTGACGGCCTGGCGCCATAGGGGACTTGATCCGCATGACATCTTCTTGGCGTCCTACCCAAAATCGGGCAATACTTGGCTGGCGTTTCTGATCGCCACGGTGTTGACCGGCGAGGAGACCGACTTCGACCGGGTCGGTGACGTCGTTCCGGGAGTGGCTTATCACAAGGGGCGTGGCTATATGCTACCGGCTGGAGGGCGGATCATACGGACCCATGAGATGTGGCAGCCAGCCTATGGCAGGGGAATCTACATGGTTCGCGACGGTAAGGACGTAGCGGTGTCCTATTATCACCACCATTGTGCAACGGGAATGTTCAGCGGAGGGTTCTCCGAATTCTTTCGCTGGTTTACGTCGGGGAGCCTCGATGGGTATGGGGCCTGGGATAAAAACGTCGAGTCCTGGCTTCGTCAGATCGACGTCCAGCCAGAGGCTTTTCTCCTGTTGCGCTATGAGGACCTGCTCAACAACCCGGCAAGTCAACTCGAATCGGTATTGGTATTACTCGGAATCGGCGCGGATCGCGAGCGCATCGAGTTTGCCGTTCGCGCCAACGAAAAAGACCGGATGCGGAAAAAGGAAAAGGATTCCCGATTTCTCCGGGAGCGCATGAAGCTGGAAGGCGCGACTTTCGTGCGCAGCGCATCACCGGGCCAATGGGACAAATACTTTTCCGAGAAGGATCTTGCTCTATTCGAACAAACGATGGGTGAGGTCAACGCGCGGTTGGGTTACGCATGATTCCCGCAGCGATAGCGGCAAAAGCACGAATCGACGCATCGGCGCGGTTACCCTTCGACAACGGAGTCGTTGATCAGCGTTGCTGAAGGGAAGTCAAACAGACATGATCGTAATGGTCGGTGTTTTCCCGCCGCCGATTCATGGGCAGTCGCTTAGTAACGAGGCGTTGCGGAAGCATTTGGCGGCCGCAGGCGATCAGCCATCGGTCATTAATTTATCGCCTGATACGGCGAGCCGGTCTTATCGAGCGCGCCTCGGTCGATCCTTGGTGGTTCTGAGGGGGCTGGCCCGATTCGTCTTCCTCCTGGTAACGAAAAAGCGGGGCGGGAGTGTCGTTATCAGTATGTCCGGAGGTTACGGCATCGCGTACGATCTCGTATTCGCCGGTCTTAGCCGGCTTTCCGGAAGGAGACTGTTCCTGCATCACCACAACTACACCTACGTAGACAAACCCCGGTTGCTGATGAAATGGATCACCTTGGTTTCGGGTTCCAAAGCGACGCATATCGTGTTGTGCGAGCGCATGGGCGTGTCGCTGAAATCCCGATATCCCCGCATTGTTAAGACAGCCTGGCTGTCGAATGTCGTTTTTCTGGATGACAGCGGGGTGCCGCAAGCCGTGAAGCCGCGAGGCAGACTCGAGGTTATCGGTTACATCAGTAATATAACGGTTGAAAAGGGAATTTACGAGTTTCTGGATACGTTGGAAGAGCTGGGCAGGCGCGGTGTCCGGGTCTCGGCCAGGATTGCGGGTCCGATCGAGGACGATGCGCTGAAATCCGAACTTCTTTCACGGATCGATCGGCTCGATCGGCTCGGAAGCATCCAGTATGTCGGTGCCGTTTACGGGTCGGTGAAGGAAGAGTTTTACCGCGGCATCGATCTGTTTCTTTTCCCGTCTCGCAATGAAGCCGAAGGCCGGGTTATCCACGAAGCGATGTATGCCGGTGTCCCCGTGATCGCTGCCGACCGCGGCTGTGTCAGGGATGTAATCGGCTCACGGGCGGGATGGGTTGTCGAGGGGGGAGAGAGTTTCGTTGAGCGGGCGGTCGAACGGATCGAAACCTGGGTTCTACTCCCCGCGCAATTCGAGACGATCTCGCGAGCGGCGATACGGCGATTCCACGAGGTTCGGCGTGAATCCCAGGTCCAGCTCAATGCGATATGCCGGCTCATACTAACGGGGCGCTGAACCGGGTAGCATGTCAGGTTACAAAGAAACATGGCGCTGAGAATACTCATATCGAGTATCAACTATGCTCCGGAGCTTACCGCGACCGGCAAGTACGCCGGGGAGACGGCAGAATGGCTGGCGGCCCAGGGGCACAAGGTCAGGGTATTCGCCGCACCTCCTTATTATCCGGAGTGGCGTGTGGCAAGTGGTTACTCTGCCTGGAGGTATCGCCGGGAGAGGCTTAACGGGGTCGATGTCTTGCGGTGTCCCGTCTACATTCCGAAACATCAAACCGGGGTCAAGCGCCTGTTGCATTTCGCCAGTTTTTCCTTGAGCAGTTTTATCCCTTCGGTTATGGGGTGGTTGTGGAAGCCGGATGTCGTGCTGGTAATCGCTCCGACGATCCTGGCCGCACCCTCGGCGTTGATTTCCGCAAGCCTGGGAGGTGCAGGGAGCTGGTTGCACATCCAGGACTTCGAAGTGGATATTGCGTTTTCACTCGGGCAATTGAGTTCTCGCCGACTTAACTCGGTCTCGACGGCGATCGAACGGTCTCTGCTGCGGCGATTTGATCGAGTCTCGACGATCTCGCCGAGCATGCTGGAAAAACTCGGGAGCAAGGGGGTCCCTGTGGACAGGAGGATCCTTTTCCTGAATGGGGTGGACACCGGCCACATTAGACCGGTTTCCGGAGCAGGAGCGCTGCGGCGAGAACTCGCGATTGCGGACGATGCCATCGTTGCCCTCTACGCAGGCAACATGGGTGAGAAACAGGGACTCGAGTTGCTTGTCGATGTGATGGGGAGGTTAAGAGCGAATCCGAACATTCAGTTCGTGATGTGCGGTCGGGGGGCGGTCTACACACGGTTGCGCGAGAAAACGAACGCCTACACGAATGTTCATTGGTTGCCGCCACAGCCCTATGAGCGTTTGAATGAGCTTCTCAATCTGGGTGACATACACCTTCTGCCGCAACTGGCCGATGCGGCCGATCTTGTCATGCCTTCGAAGCTGACGGGAATCTTCGCCAGCGGACGGCCGGTGGTGGCGACGGCGCACACCGGGACACAGGTCGCGAAGGTGGTTGAGAACCGGGGGGTCATCGTTCCCCCCGAAGACGTGAACGCGTTCGTTCGGGCGCTGGTCGAACTTGCGGATTCTGCGGTGCTCAGGGAGAGCCTCGGGGCGGCTGCCCGGGATTTCGCCGTTAGGCACCTCGACCGGGATATGATTCTGGCGGGAATAGAGACGAAGTTGGAAGAACTGGCGCGTGCCTGAACGCCTCAGTTCCGCATCGCCGCCGAACCCTGACTGGCGCAAAACACAGATCCAACCCTGCGGGGATACGTCCGGCCGTGTCGAAGATCGGATTGGGACGAATCGGGGTATCAAGCCCGGCGAATCCTATCCCTGTGATCCAAATACCACCGAAAAGTCAAAGCCAGCCCTTCTCGCAGTCCGATCCTGGGCTTCCAGCCCAGCGCGGTGAGACGGCTGACCTCGAGGCGTTTTTGTGGCGCGCCATCGGGTTTCGTGGCATCGAAGACGATCTTTCCCTCGAACCCTGTGATCTCCGCGATCATCCGTGCGAGCTTGCCAATGGTGATGTCCTCCCCCGCGCCGATATTGATGTGCGACAGCCTGGGATGGGTCTGC
>JAJDOJ010000150.1 GCA_022340215.1 Gammaproteobacteria bacterium | reverse complement strand
AGGCGATTGCCGGAAAATGACATACCGGATTGCGCCGGATTTTCGTTCGTTATCAAGGCGCGACAACAGGCGCATCGTCGAACGATGTCACTGTTGTCGCAACACAGAGGACGGACGAAAAGACAAGCAGGATGGTATGTCATTTGACAGAAATCGCCTTAACTTTCAGAGGCACAGGAACATCGGGTATGGATATGTCTCAACAGACGATTTTCGAGAAGGCGACTGAACTGATTGATGCGGCGAATAGCGAAGACCCCAATATGGAGTCTGCCGACGGCAAGGAATGGCCGAAAGAACTGCTGTATTCCTATCGTATGACCGACATGCTGGAGCGGTTTGCACCGGAGACCGATGAGGCCATGAAGCTGGCGATTCGCGCGCAGCATATTCAACGCTGGAAATCCCCGCGCGATGCATATCCGATGGACCGTATCGGTTACCTGAAATGGCGCAAGGACCTGTACAAGTTTCATGCAAATACTGCGTGCCAACTGCTGGAGCAGGCGGGCTATGGTAAGGATGTCATCGACCGTGTGAACAATGCTGTGGCCAAGCGAAATATTTCATCGAACCCGGACACGCGGCTGGTCGAAGATATCAGTGCCCTGGTATTCATCGAGCATTACATGCAGGAATTTGCGGACAAGCACCCTGAGTACAGCGAAGAAAAGTGGCTCGATATCATATCCAAGACCTGGAAGAAGATGACCGATCGCGGGCATGCGTTTGCCCTGTCCGGCAGTCTCAAGCTACCTGAACCATTGGTGCCACTGATTCGGAAAGCCGTGGCGTAGGAATGCCTGGTCGCCAGATCTCCTGCCCCGGATCGGTTCAGGGGACGACCGTATCGATGGTGAGTTCCACGACGGCGTCGGTGCCGGGGGAGATCGGTGCGACACGGCCGGAGAGGTCACCGCTGCGGGACATCGCCTGTCCGGATTTGGACACTCTGGCCTCGATCGCGACCTCTTCGAATCCCGATAGCGCCGTGGCGGGACTCATTGCGGTGGAATCGTCGAGCTGGACGGTGGCCGGGAGGTCGGAGACGTTCTTGCGGACGATGGCCAGCGGCATGCGCGGTCCGTTGATGGCGCGCGCCAGGATGAAGACGGTGTCTTCAGGTGAGGCCTGATCACGCACTTGGTCGCCGAGAGAGACCCGTGTACGGATGACAGCGCCGCCGGTTTCGGGGGATTCAGTCGCTCCGGCCGTGTTCGTTACTGGCGTAGCGGCAGGTCCGCCCATCTTCTCATGAGCCAGCTGGATCGCCTCGAGGATACTGGCCGCCTGGTTCCCGCCCGCAGGCACCATCTGTGCGACCTTACCCCAGCGGGAGATCGCCTGGGCGTAGTCACCGCGTTGAAACTGTACATAGCCGTCGAGCCACAGCGCTTTGGGATTTTCGGGATCCACCGCCAGCGCGGCGGTAACCAGCTCGGCGGGCTTGCCCGCCAGGCGGCCCTCCTGCGCGAGCGACATCGCCTCTGCGTAGGAGGCGAGCAGTGAGGCATCGCGCCCGCCGGTCAACGTGTTGGCGCGCTCGAACGCCCGAGTCGCGTCTTGGTAACGGCTCAGTACCATGTAGCTGCGACCCAGCAGCCGCCAGCCGTCGAGATTTTCCGGCTCCGCCTCTACTCGTGCCTCCAGGCTCGCCACCATCTCGTCAACGGACGGTAACCGCTCGCCGCCGGGAGGGGGCTGAGCCGTCCCGCTCGCGGCGGACTGCAGCGCCGGGATGAGGTCGCCGGCACCGAGATACCCGTAGAGCGGGATCGCCGTCGCCGGGATCAGTACCGCGACAAGCAGTGCGGCCCATTGCCCTCGAGTGCGGGTACCGCTGTGACGCACCGCGCTCTCGTCGACGTCGTTGAGGAGTTCCTTCTCGAGATCGGTGCGCGCGGCCTCGTAGTCTTCCGGCGAGAGCTTGCCGTTGCCGAGATCGGCCTTCAGCTCCGCGAGTTGCTGCCGCACGACTGCGACGTTCATGGAATCCTGATCGATCGGATCCGTCGCGTCGCGACGGGTCAGCAGGGGCGGGAGGACGAATACGAGCGCAAGGCCCACCATCGCGGCGGCCAGAATCCAGAACAACAGCATCAGCTTTTCCTGTTTTCGGTCTCTTCGCCCAGTAACGAGGCGACCCGCTCCCGCTCGGCGGCGGTCAGGCCCTGTTCTACACCGCGGCTTCGCTTGCGGACGGTGTATCCCATGACGAGCAGTGCCAGTGCGGCCAGGACGAAGGGGCCGAACCACAGCAGCCACGTGGAGGGTTTGAGCGGGGGATCGTAAAGGACGAAGTCGCCGTAGCGCGCGACAAGAAATTCGACAATCTCGTCGTCCGTCTTGCCGGCGTCCATCATTTTGTAGACCTCCTCGCGTAGATCCTGGGCGAGCTCGGCCTGGGAGCTTGCCAGTGACTCGTTCTGACAGACCAGGCAGCGCAGTTCGGAGATCACCTCCTTGTAATGCGCCTCGCTCACGTTGCCGGTAAAGTCGAAATCCGCGAGTGTGGAGGCGTGGGCCGGCATCGACATGGCCAGTCCGAGGAGGGCCGGACGGAGCAGACGCGGCAGCATCGTCAGCCCCGGGATTTGAGTTGGCGAACCAGCGGCAGAATTCGCTCGTTCACGATATCGGCACTCAGCGGTCCGATAACCTTGTGGCGGACAACCCCATCACCGTCGATCACGAACGTCTCGGGCGTCCCGTAGACCCCCCAGTCGATACCGACCCGACCGTCGTCGTCGAAGGCGTTGGCGACATAGGGGTCGCCGTAGACCTGCAGCCAGCGCAGGGCCGCGTCGCGTTCATCCTTGTAGTTCAGTCCGTAGATGTCGACTTCCCCGGTTTCCGCCAGGGCCATCAGGAGCTTGTGCTCGGCCCGGCAGGAGACGCACCAGGTGGCCCAGACGTTGAGCAGCGATACGCGGCCGGTCAGGTCCGCGCTGCCGAGGGTTGCCTGCGGGTCCTTCAGGCGGCTGAGCTCGAACGCCGGCACCGGCTTTCCGATCAGCGGCGAGGGTACCTCGCGGGGATTGAGATTCAGGCCCACCGCCAGAAGTACCGCCATGACGGCGAATACGATGGCAGGGATCAGCAACAGTGGTCGTTTCATCCTGTGGCCTCCTGGCCGGCCGAGGTTGCCCCCGATTCGACGCCGCGCCGGCTGTGTACGGGGAGGCGGTAGCGACGGTCGGATACGGCCAGCAGGCCGCCCAGCGCCATCATGATGCCGCCGAGCCAGATCCAGCGTACGAAAGGTTTGTAGTACACCCTGACACTCCAGTCGCCGCCGCCGACCGGCTCACCCAGCGAGACGTAGAGGTCCCGGGTCGGTCGCACGTCAATCGCGGCCTCGGTCATGGGTTTGGTCTGTACGGTGTAGGTCCGCTTCTCCGGGTGCAACAACGCGATCTCCTCGTCGGCGCGCAGCACCCGTACCCGGCCCCGGTCGGCACGGTAGTTCGGGCCCTGGTTTCTTTCCACGCCTTCGAAGACAAAGGTGTAACCCGACATCTCAAGGGCTTGTCCAGGGGACATGCGGACGTCTTTCTCCATCCCGTGCAGGGACACCAGGGTTACACCGACCACTGCACTGGCCATGCCGAGATGGGCCAGGACCATGCCGTAATAGGACCGGCCCTGTACTGCGATGTCTCGCCAGACCGCCGCCAGACCGCGCTTGTGCCGGAGCCGGTCGGCGAGGCTGGTCGCCAGCGTGGTGACCAGCCAGGTGGCGAGTCCGATGCCGAGACCGGCCAGCGGCGAGGCGCCGGACAGCAGCGGCAGGGCGAACACGATGCCGACCACGAGGCTGACGATGAATGCGATCCGAAGATGCTTCGCCAGCTCCGCGGGGTCCTGGCGCTTCCAGCGCGCGATCGGTCCGATACCCATGACCAGGATAAGCAACGGCATGAACGAAATGAACATCTTGTTGAACCACGGGAAACCGACGGAGATCTTGCCGAGCTCCAAGGCGTCATAGATCAGCGGGAAGAGGGTCCCCAGGAGAATCAGGGCGGCCACGATGACCAGCAGCACATTGTTGGCGAGCAGTAGGGTCTCGCGCGAGACGAAGTCGAATCGTCCGCCACCGGTCACGGCCGGGGCACGCCAGGCGTAGACGACCAGCGAGCCGCCGATCACGATGCACAGGAACACCAGAATGAAGATGCCCCGGCCCGGGTCGGTGGCGAAGGCGTGTACCGAGGTCAGCACGCCGGAGCGCACCAGAAACGTTCCCAGCAGGCTCATTGAGAACGCGGTGATCGCCAGCAGTACGGTCCAGCTCTTGAACGCCCCGCGTTTCTCCGTCACCGCCAGCGAATGGACCAGCGCCGTACCGACCAGCCAGGGCATGAAGGAGGCGTTTTCGACCGGGTCCCAGAACCACCAGCCACCCCAGCCGAGTTCGTTGTAGGCCCACCAGCTGCCCAGCGTGATGCCGATGGTGAGAGACACCCATGCCACCGTCGTCCAGGGGCGGGACCAGCGCGCCCAGGCGGCGTCCAGCTTGCCTCCCAGCAGTGCGGCCAGGGCGAAGCTGAAGGCGACCGAGAAGCCGACGTAGCCCATGTAGAGCATCGGCGGATGGATCGCCAGACCGGGGTCCTGCAGCAGGGGATTGAGATCGCGTCCCTCCAGCGGTGCCGGAAACAGCCGCTCGAAGGGGTTCGAAGTGAGCAGCAGGAAGAGCAGGAAGCCGACACCCACCATGCCCATCACGGACAGGACCCGGGCCCGAACCATCTCGGGCAGTTTTCCGCTCAGGGCCGCGACGGCCACACCCCATGCCCCGAGCATGAATACCCAGAGCAGCAGCGAGCCTTCGTGTGCGCCCCACACCGCGGAGACCTTATAGATGGTCGGCAACAGGGTATTGGAGTTGCTGGCCACGTAGGCCACGGAGAAGTCGTCGTTCAGAAAGGCGTAGATCAGGCAGCCAAGGCTGATCGACAGGAAGGTGAACTGCCCCCAGGCCGCGGTCGAGGCCACGGACATCCACCGCCGCGAACCGGTGTAGGTGCCGATCAGGGGAAGGGTCGCCTGGACGACGGCCAGGCACAGTGCCAGGATGAGGGCGAATTGCCCGAGTTCAGGGGTCACGGGGTGACGCCTCCTGGGTTGTCTGCACCGGAATGCGCCGTCTTGAGGGATTCGGCGACTTCGGGCGGCATGTAGTTTTCGTCATGCTTGGCCAGGACCTCGTCCGCCACGAATACCCCGTCGGGTCGAAGCCTGCCCCTGGAAATGATGCCCTGTCCCTCGCGAAACAGATCTGGCAGGATTCCCGTGTATTCGACGGTGACCAGTTTGTCGTTGTCGGTCACGTCGAACTGCACGGTCAGCCCCTCGCTCTGGCGCTTGACGCTGCCCGCGGTGACCAGTCCGCCCAGCCTGAAGGGGTGGTCGACAGGCGCCTCACCGGCGACGATCTCGCTGGGGGTGTAGTAGAACATCAGGTTCTCGTCAAAGGCTGTGACGGCCAGCGCTACGGCGGTGCCGATGCCGAGAACCATCAGCAACACCAGGTAGAGGCGTTTTTTGCGGGCGGGGGTCATGGGATACCTCTGTCGGGTCTTCCTTGAAGCTTCCAGCTGGAAGGATGCCCGCCGGAAACCGAAACCTACTCATTATGTAATGACTCGTAGAAAAATTCCATGCAATCGAGCGCAGTTCAGCCGGCTGCCATGAGAAATCAGATCCGGGCGGCCCTGCGGACGCGTCGGGCGACATCGGCCAGCAGCTTCTTCCTTTGTCGAATGGGGATCGCCAGATTCACGATCAGCACGACCGCAGCGAGCCCGTACGACGACCAGACGTAGAGGGCATATCCGCCCATGTCCAGGAATTCCGAGAAGCTCATGTCGCTTCCCCCGCGAGATCCTTCACCCAGCGGCTGTTCTTCTCGCGCCGCAGGACCTCGCAACGGGCGCGCATCAGGACCAGAAACGCATAGTAAAGCTTGAATGCCACCGCCATTAGCAACAGCGGGATCAGCATGCTGAGGTGGATGGAGGGCTTGTCGAGTTTCGTGACCGTGGGGCCCTGGTGCAAGGTGTTCCACCACTCCACCGAGTAGTGGATGATCGGTATGTTGACGATCCCGACGAGCGCCAGGATGGCGGCGGCGCGGGCGGCCGTGCGCCGGTCCTCGATGGCGTTGTACAGGGCCATGACCCCGAGATACAGGAACAGCAGCAGCAGTTCCGAGGTCAACCTGGCGTCCCAGACCCACCAGGTGCCCCACATGGGTTTGCCCCAGAGCGAACCCGTGGCGAGCGCCAGGAACGTGAACGAGGCCCCGATCGGGGCGCTGGCGATGGAGATCACCTCGGCCAGCTTGATGCGCCAGATCAGCCCGATCGCGCCAGAGACGGCCATGACCATATAGATGAACAGCGACATCCAGGCCGCGGGGACGTGAATGAACATGATGCGGTAGCTATCGCCCTGTTGGTAGTCCGGCGGGGCCTCGACCAGACCCAGGTAGAGCCCGGGGATCATGCACAGCAGACAGGCGACGACGAGCCAGGGAATCAGGCGCCCGGCAAAATCGTAGAAGTAGCGTGGCGACGACAGCTGATGAAAGAAATGGATCATGGGTTCGGGTGCAGTGCCTTTGCAGTCCGGCGCCGGTTGCCTGGTCTGGCGGGCGCCGAAGGGTTCCGGAGATTCCTGTCAATACCTAACTGAGACTCACACGGAGCGAGGCCGCGGTGGCCAGGGGCGCCAGACTGACAGCCAGCACCAGCATCGCCGCAAGGATGTAGAGCTGGGCGGTGACCGGAATACCGGCGACGGTGGTGCCCACGGCGTCGGTGGCGAATATTAACACCGGTACGTACAGGGGGAGTACCAGCAGGGACAGAATGACGCCGCCCTGGCGCAGTCCAACGGTCAGCGCGACGCCGACCGCGCCGATCAGGCTGAGGACCGGCGTGCCCAGCAGGAGTGTCAGCAATAGCATGCCGATGCCTTCGACCGGGATTGACAGCAGCACGCCGAGCAGCGGCGAGACCGCCAGCAGCGGCAACCCGGTAACCAGCCAGTGGGCGAACACCTTTGCCATGACCAGGATCGACACCGGGTGGGCGCTGAGCATGAACTGCTCCAGCGAGCCGTCCTCGAAATCGGAACGGAACATGCCATCCAGGGAAAGCAGGGAGGCGAGCAGGGCGGCCACCCAGATGACCCCCGGGCCGATGGTGCGCAGCACAACGGCGTCCGCCCCGAGCCCCAGCGGGAACAGGGAGGTGATCAGGACGAAAAAGATCAGGGGATTGGCGATCTCCGAGCGCCGCCTGTAAGCCAGCAGCAGGTCCCTTCTCAGCAGGAGCCCGAATGCACGGGAGGACGACAGTGAATTCATGACGAGAGATTGAGCCTCTGTATCCGTTTGCTTTCGACGCCGACTCGATGGTGCGTCGTCAGGACGATCATGCCGCGGAGATCCAGGTGGTCGACCATCAGGGATTCGAACACCTCGATGCCGTGCCGGTCGAGCGAGGTGAAAGGTTCGTCCAGGATCCACAGCGGCGCTTCGGTGACCAGCAGCCGGGACAGCGCGACGCGCCGCTGTTGGCCGGCGGACAGGGTCCGCGTCGGCACGTCCTCGAAACCGTAGAGCCCGAGGCGCTCCAGGCATTCGTCCACGGTGAGTCCTGCGTGCGGCCTGCCGAGCGCCCGCGACATGCGCAGGTTCTCCTGCGGGGTCAGGTCCTGCTTGATGCCGTCGAGGTGTCCCACGTACGACAGCGATTCGTGGTAATCGGCCCCGAGGCGCCGTATGTCCGTTCCACGCCAGGCAACCGTCCCCGCGTCCGGAAGCCGGATCCCGCACAATATGCGAAGCAGCGAGGTCTTGCCGCTCCCGTTGCGCCCCTCCAACATCAACATTTCGCCGGATCGAACCGTAATGTCCAGTCCACTGAACAGCACACGGTCGTCGCGCACGCATTCGAGTTCGTGGACCTGCAACCGATTGGAGGGATCGAACATGATGGATGACAGATGAGACAAAGAGGGTGGATAATCGCGCGGTATGTTGGTGCCCTGGATGATAAGCGTATTAACGAATGCTTATCAACCTATTGATTCTGCTTATCTCTTTATTAAAAATATCTAGCACTTTCAGGGTGGTTTCCATGGCCGGGAGACTGCCATACTTGCACGCCCCAGGCATCTTACGCGACTATCATCCCGAGGTCCGTCTGGCGCCCCGGGACTCCAGACCGAGGATTGAAGCCTTGATCAAGAAAAACACCAATGACAAGAGCGATGCCCCCAATGCGGAAACCGGTGGAAATCCGATCTCGCCGGCGGCCCTGACCACACAGCAGATCGAGCCGATGGAGCGGTTCGTGGCCTGCTTCGAGCGTAGCGCCAGACGCTGGGAGATCGTGATCTATCCGGCCATGTTCGCCTTTATCGTGCTGGCCGCGTATGGATTCTTTCTCGTCTACAACCTGACCCACGACATGCAGCGCATGGCTCGCAGCATGGATACGATGGTCGTCGGCATGCAGGAGATGTCGGACAAGCTGGACACCATGAATCCGATGTTGTCGAGGGTGGGATCCATGGACAGCTCCATGCGCGCCATGACGGCCACCAATGACGCGATGCGTCATCGCATGACGGTCATGACCGACAGCGTCGCCCGGCCGATGGGTTTCATGAGCCAGTTCATGCCCTGGTAGTTTTCCGCGCCAGGTCACGGAGAAGGACCGGGTCGACTGCCCCGATCCTTCTCGATCCCGCTGAGCCGGGCCAGCATGACGTCGCGTTGGCGGCGCGACCGATCTAATGCCCCCACCTTATCGACGCACCAGCGCGCCTCACGGCGACCGCATGGACTGGAAAAACCTGCGGCGGATGCTGCCGTATATTCTGGACTATCGCGCCCGGGTCGTGGTCGCGCTGTCGTTCCTGCTCATCGCCAAGCTCGCCACTGTCGGGGTGCCTCTGGTTCTGAAGGAAATCGTCGATACGCTGGAGGGCGCTGACGGGAAGGCCCTGGCGCTGCCGGCGGTTCTGCTGCTTGCCTACGGTGCGCTGCGCGGGGCCCAGTCGGTGTTCAACGAGTTGCGCGACGTGCTCTTCGCCCGTGTGCGCTACAGCGCGATGCACCGCCTGTCGCTGCGGGTCCTGGAGCATCTCCACCGCCTGTCGCTGCGGTATCACCTGGAGCGACGCACAGGTGCCATCGCCCGGGACCTGGAACGCGGCGCGCAGAGCATCAGCTCCATCCTGAACTACCTGGTGTTCAACATCGTCCCGACAATCGCCGAGTTCGCGCTGGTGGCAGTCATCCTGCTGGGACGCTATCCGGCCCGCTTCGCGCTGGTCACGTTCGTCAGCGTGGCGGTGTATGTCGCATTCACCCTCTCGGTCACGAACTGGCGCATGCACTACCGTCACCGGATGAACGCGCTCGATTCCGAGGCCAACGGCAGGGCGGTCGACAGCCTGTTGAACTACGAGACAGTCAAGTACTTCACCAACGAGACCTTCGAGTTGCGGCGCTACGACGCCACCCTCGGCGAGTGGGAAGATCAGGCCGTCAGGAGTACGACCACCATGTCCCTGCTCAACCTGGGTCAGGGCATGATCATCGCGGCCGGCGTGACGATGGTCATGTTCTTCGCTGCGCAGGCCGTGGTGGCGGGGACGATGACGCTGGGGGACCTCGTGCTGGTCAACACGATGATGCTGCAGCTGTTCATGCCGCTGAATTTTCTCGGTGTGGTCTACCGCGCCATGAACTACGCCTTCGCAGATATGGATCAGATCCTGCATCTTCTCGATCGCCGCGAGGACATTCGTGATCGCCCTGGCGCGGGATCGCTGACTGTTGCCGGTGGCGAGGTGCGTTTCGAGTCCGTAAATTTTTCCTACCAGCCCGAGCGGCAGGTGCTGAAGGATGTTGATTTCACCATCCCCGCGGGAAACAAACTCGCGATCGTCGGTCCCTCGGGGGCGGGCAAGTCCACGCTGGCCAGGCTGATGTTCCGTTTCTACGATATCGACAGCGGACGGATTCTCGTCGACGGCGTAAACATCAGGGATTGTACCCAGGAGAGTCTGCGCCGGGCCATCGGCATCGTTCCCCAGGATACGGTGCTGTTCAACGAGACGATCTACTACAACATCCGTTACGCTCGGCCGGAGGCGGCCCGGGAGGACGTTGAACAGGCCGCCCGCATGGCGGATATCCATGAATTCATCGCCTCGTTGCCGCAGGGCTACGACACGGTCGTCGGAGAACGCGGTCTTAAGCTCTCGGGTGGAGAGAAGCAGCGGGTGGCGATCGCTAGGGTCATCCTCAAACGACCGGGCATCCTCGTCTTCGACGAGGCGACCTCGAGTCTCGATTCGCGTTCCGAGCAGGCCATCCTGTCCTCGCTGGGGCAGGTGTCAAGGCAGACCACGACGATGGTCATCGCCCATCGTCTGTCCACCGTCATCGACGCGGACCGGATCCTGGTCATGGACGGGGGGGTGGTCACCGAGCGGGGTACGCATGCCGAGCTGCTGGAGGCCGACGGGCTGTATGCGCATCTGTGGACCTTGCAGCAGGAGGAGAGGATGCTGGAGGGGGAGGCCAGGTCGCTGGGCGTCGGGCCGTGACGGGTATAAAATGTTCGCATGGCATAGGAATCGGGTAATTCAGGAGAAAGCTAAATGGAAATGGATATGGGTGGTTGCGCATCGAGCGAGCTTTTAGCGCTTCAGGTGCTCGGTGACAGTATGGAGCCGGAGTTCGAGGATGGGATCGTCATCGTCATCGACCCGACGGGTGTGATCGAGAGCGGCAGCTACGTACTGGCAAAGGACGAGGGAGAATATATCTTCCGGCAACTGATCATCGAGGACGGGCGTTATTTCCTGAAACCGGTGAACGAGGGCTACGAGACCCGGGAGGTTGGTGGTCTGGATGTGGTGGAAGGTGTGATCGTGCAGAAGGCCGGGACGCGCCGGCATCAACACAAGCACTATATCTGATCCCTCGCGTCAGTCGGGAACGTGGCGCAAACAAAAAAAGACCGCGGCACAGCCAGCGGTCTTTTTTGTTGAAGCGGCGGCGAAACCGCCGATCTCCGGGAGTCAGCGGTGGGAACCGACTTCCCCGTGTGCAACGTCCACCAGCTTGACGGCCAGATCGTTGAACTTCTGCCGGTAGCCGTCCAGCGGGTGACCGGATTCGGGCGTGAAGTAGTCCTTCATCTCGACACCGTTCTCGTGCTCGTACGCGATGAACTTGCGCTGCATCTCGAGGAGCTCCTTTATCATTGCCTGTCTGTCGCTCATATTGCGCACCTCTGTGTTTCACCTTGAATTCGATCGTATACCCGGAAGCTCAGCCGGGCAATATACCGAAACACCAAATTACGCGTCACTATCGCTTTATGGGTATGATCGGGTCAGGTTCGTCCCCTAGTAGCCGCCCTTCCTGCGGCTCTCGGGCAGGCCGCCGATGCGTCCGCCCTGCTTGCTGGGATCGAGGGGAAACAGGGCATACAGATCCTTCGCGTTAATCTTTTCACCCCACTTGGATGCCATCGCCTTGACCATGCTGCGCGTGTTCGGCTGGTTGCCGGCGTTGTTGATGAACTCATCACGAAGGTAGTTGATGACGTCCCAGTGCTTGTCCGTCAATTCAACACCTTCCTCCTTTGCGATGACCAGCGCTATGTTCTCGTTCCAGTCCTCGACCTTGACCAGGAAGCCGGTCGGGGTCTGTTCGATTTCCTTGCCGTCTACGGTGAGTGACATTTTCTTCAACTCCTCTCAAATTTCTGTGACAGCAATTTTATCGAATTATTCTTATCTCGCAACCGTGGCTGAACTGACCTTCAGGGCTTTCCCGGGTCAGCGCTGGGAATTCGGTTTTCGAACCGCCTCGATGCCCTTGTGGGGCAGAAACAGGCCGCAGCCCAGCAGGCGCCGACCCCCGAGCCCTTCCTGCTGCAACCTGACCGATTCCTCGATCTCGAGTCCGTCCAGCATCAGGCTGCGGGCGGCGAAGATTTCCCGTGGCAGGCGGAAACTGTGGACGCGGCCGGCCATCATCCTGGGCGCACGGATGCCCATCTTCGCCAGCAGGTCCGTCACCGCCTGGAGGAACGCCATCTCGTCGTCGGCGTCCGTGTCCTCCACGGTGACATATCTCGAGAAGATCGTCGTCAGCGCGCTGAGATTCCGCACACTCGTCTCGCCGAGCGTGAGGGCATTGCCGGCGACGTCCAGCGTGTCTCCCGACAACCGCGTGGCGTCCTCCAGGCGTGTATGCGGCAGCCGCAGGGTCAGGCGCGTGCGTCTGGACAGATAGAGCACGTCGTCAGGTCCCTCGGGGCGAATCCAGCCGTTTCCGGATTCCGCGCCATGGATCAGGTGGATACCCGCACCGGCCTCGTTGCGCAACCACGGCAGTGCCTCGAGGAGCGCACTGGACAGGGCATGGGCGTGGTCGAGCGGCAGCGTCTGACAACTCACCCGGAACGAGAGGTCCACGATATCCTCGGGAACCGAGTAGGGTGAGGCGTTGTCTTTCTCTTCCTGCCAGAACTGCATGGGTCTACCTCTTGAATCGACTCCGACTCCTGGAGTTGTCGAATGCCGCTGTCATTGGGAAAGGCCGGCGGGGTCCCCGGCCCGGGACCGTCAGGTCTTACGGGCGGAAGTGAATGCCCCTTCCAGCCGATCCTCCCAGTCCTCGGGGGTGTCCTGGAACGGGGGCCTGACGTCCATCCTGAAAAACATCTCGCCCTGCTGGCCCTTCTCCCTCACGATTCCGACCAGGTCGTCGAAGGAGTCGAGCTCGTGATGTTTCATGAGAATCTCGCTTAACCACAACATGCCGGTGTCCTTATCCCGTCTCCTGGCGTCCGCCAGGTGCCCGGACCCGCTCGTAGGAACGGACCCGCAGCATCAGTCGAGACGCCTCGCTGCCGGGCGCGTCAGTGAACGCGGTACGGTAGTGAAGTACGTTGTTGCACACCAGACCCTGCCCCGGCGACAGTCTGTATCTGAATATGTAAGGTATATCACTTGAGAGGATTTCCGCCAGATACCTGACGGCAGCAAGGGTTGTGGTGTCCTGTTTCCAGTGTACGTAACGCTGTCTTTCCGTGTAGCGCATCAGCAGGCTGCCGTCGTTCGGACGGATCGAGAACACCGGGCCGGTATAGGCTGCCCGTATCTCGGTCTCGCCACGGGTATTAGCAGGAATGGTAAAGGCGTCCGGCGCCATCAGCGCGCGGATGTAATCCGGATTTTCGTCCCTGAGCAGGATGTAGGCGATCTCCGGGTCGAGAAGTCCGTTCTCCCCGCCGGCATTCGCCGGCCGTGAGCAGTGCAGGAGGAATCCCCGTATGGCGACCCGGTCTTCGTTGTAGTAGCCATCCGTATGCCACCGCAGACGGCGGTCCGTGTACGGGATATACTCACCGGCCCATTGTTTTCCCCTGACCTCGAGCGCGCTGACCGCGGCCTCATCCGCGTGCAGGTTGCGGTCGAATCGGCGAAACCCGAAGGCGCGCGCCAGCGACAGAATGACCTCCCCGCCTGCCTCGGATTCGGGGTCGAGCTGATAGACCGCCATGTTGGCCCTGCCGCAGAGGCTGGCGATGCGTTGTCGTTCGCCGGTTGTCGGCGCCAGTGCGTTACCGATCGGCACCACCAGATCGGAAACATCCTTCGGGCAGCGTTCCAGTCTGTCGTCGCGCCAGGACAGGTAGGCTGCCCTGTGGTCAGGTGCGAACGGGTTGCGGGCCGACTTCGGGGGCGCGTGTTCTCGTCTTGGGGAGGCTGAGGGTGTCATGGGTCGATACAGGAGGCTCTACAACTTTGCCATCGAAATGCGTGGCGGGTTCCGCGCCAGTATAATCTACGCGCCAGGGAGCGTGGAGCTTTAGATAAGCGATGTTTATGGGGCTATACCCCGATGGGGATAAACCCCATGCCATGCCGCCCCCCATACGGAGGGTGTCATTCGGTACAGGGAACACCTAGACTTTGTTCCCCTGTTGGCGGCCGAAGGATCCGGCGTTCAACAGCGCACAATAGAATTTCACAACCAATTGGTTTTTTAGAAAATAACACCCCGGATTCCTCACAGATCCAACCCCGGAACAACTGGCAACGCAGAATTGTGAATTCAGAGGAGACAACTTATGTCGAAAATGCATCATGACACGCCCATGCTCGACGAGCTGGAGAATGGTCCCTGGCCCAGCTTCATCTCGGGGTTCAAGCGCCTGAGGGACAAGCATCCCGACGAGCGAATCAACGGTGTGGCCAATGATCTTCTTGGGCAGCTCGAGCATTCGTACGAGACGCGCAAGGGCTATTGGAAGGGCGGTACCGTCTCCGTCTTCGGCTACGGCAGTGGCATCATCCCCCGTTTTTCAGAGGTTGGAGATGCGTTTCCCAAGTCGAGGGAGTTCCACACCCTGCGCGTTCAGCCGCCTCCAGGCAACTACTACACCACCGACATGCTGCGTCAGTTGGGAGAAAGCTGGGAGAAATGGGGCTCCGGGCTCGTCACCTTCCATGGACAGACCGGCAATATCATGTTTATCGGTGCGACAACCGAGAACACCCAGCATTTCTTCGATGAGATCAACGGATACGGATTTGATCTCGGTGGCGCCGGACCTTGCGTCAGGACCGGCATGTCTTGCGTCGGTGCCGCACGTTGCGAGCAGTCCTGCGTCGACGAGATGAAGGTGCATCGCTCTCTGCTGAACAACTTCACCGATGACGTGCATCGCCCGGCCCTGCCGTACAAGTTCAAATTCAAGGTCTCCGGCTGCGGAAACGACTGCCAGAACGCCATCGAGCGTTCCGACTTCGCCGTGATCGGCACCTGGCGCGACGACATGAAGGTCGATCAAGAGCAGGTCAAGGCCTACGTCGCCAAGAAGGGACGCCAGTACATTCTCGACAACGTGGTGTCGCGCTGCCCGACCAACGCACTCGCGCTCAAGGACGACGACACGCTGGACGTCAACAACCGCGACTGCGTGCGCTGCATGCACTGCCTCAACGTGATGCCCAAGGCCCTGTCCCCGGGAGACGACAAGGGCGTCACCATCTGTGTCGGCGGCAAGCGCACGCTGAAGATCGGCGATCTGATGGGTACTGTCATCGTGCCGTTCAAGAAGCTCGACACGGAAGAGGATTACGAAAGCTTGGTCGAAATGGGCGAGGAAATCATCGATTTCTGGGCCGAGAACGGACTCGAGCACGAGCGCTGCGGTGAAATGATCGAGCGTATCGGACTGGCCAATTTCCTCGAGGGTATCGGCGTGGATGTGGACCCGAACATGGTCAACGAGCCGAGGTCCAGTTCCTATGTCCGGATGGACGACTGGGACGAGGAAGCCGAAAAGTGGTTTAAGCGTAAGGCTGAAGAGAAACAGGCGGCGGCGGGCTGACGGTCCTCAAGTCGGCGCGGGACGGGATCGTTCCGCGTCGATGGATAAACAGAACAATTCTCACGCCTGAAATTTTTGGAGAAGATTTAAATGGCACAGATGCAACAACATCGTGAACCCATCGAGTCGGGTTGTCCCGACGGTTTTCAGTACATGCATCCGATCATGCGCAAGAACTACGGCAACTGGGCCTATCACGAGGACCCACGCCCCGGAGTCCTGCTGCACGTAGCGCACAACGGCGACAAGGTCTGGACCGTTCGCGTCGGCACGCAACGCATCCTCGATGTTTTCACGCTTCGAAAGCTCTGCGAGATCGGTGACAAGTACGCCGATGGGTACATTCGCTTCACCCTGCGAAGCAACCTCGAATACATGGTGGATGATGAGTCCAAGGTCGAGCCGCTGGTCAAGGCGGTCGAGGACGAGGGATTCATCGTCGGTGGCACCAAGAACTCCGTCACCATGATCTCGCACACCCAGGGCTGGTTGCATTGCGACATTCCCGGCACCGACGCGTCCGGCGTCGTCAAGGCCCTGATGGACGAGCTCATCGACGAGTTCAGGGCGTGGAACATGCCGAACCGCGTGCACATCACGACGTCCTGCTGCCAGATCAACTGCGGTGGCCAGGGCGATATCGCCATCAACGTGCAGCACACCAAGCCGCCGAAGATCAACCACGACCTCGTCGCCAACGTGTGCGAGCGGCCATCGGTCGTTGCGCGCTGCCCGGTCGCCGCCATTCGCCCGGCGCTGGTCAACGGCAAGCCCTCGCTCGAGGTCGACGAGAAGAAGTGCATCTGCTGCGGCGCTTGCTATCCTCCCTGCCCCCCGATGCAGATCAACGACGCGGAGCATAGCAAGCTCGCCATCTGGGTCGGTGGTAACCATTCCAACGCCAGGAGCAAGCCGACCTTCCAGAAGCTCGTGGCGGCCGGCATCCCCAACAATCCACCTCGCTGGCCGGAAGTGGCCTCGGTGGTCAAGCGCATCCTGAAGACCTATAAGGAAGACGCGAACGACTGGGAGCGCATCAACGACTGGATCGAGCGTATCGGCTGGCCGCGATTCTTCGAGAAGGTCGGGTTGCCGTTCACCAAATATCACATTGACAACTGGCGTGGCGCGCGCAAGACCCTCAACGCCTCGGCGCATATTCGTTTCTAGTCAAACGGTGAGAGCGAGAACGTGAAATTCGGAATTCAAGTCAACGAAGGCCCCTACAACCATCAGTCCTCGGATTCGGCGTACCAGTTCACCAAGGCTGCGCTGGAAAAGGGGCATGAAATCTTCAGGGTGTTCTTCTATCACGACGGGGTGTACAACGGCTCGCGTCTGGGCGTACCGCCCCAGGACGACAGGAACATCACCGAACTCTGGGAAGCGCTGGGCGAGAAATACAACCTCGATCTCGTGGTCTGCGTCGCCGCGGCCCAGAGGCGGGGGGTATTGGACGAGAGCGAGGCCAACCGCAACGGCAAGGACGCGAACAACATCGCTCCGAAGTTCAGGATCTCCGGACTGGGCCAGTTGATAGAGGCCGGTGTCCAGTCGGATAGACTGATTGTGTTCGGCGATTGAGCGGGAGAGACCGATGTCAGAAGTCATCAAGAAGTTCATGTACGTCAATCGCAAGGCGCCCTACGGAACCATCTATGCGCTTGAATCGCTGGAAGTCGTCCTGATCGGCGCGGCATTCGACCAGGATGTCAGTCTGGCGTTCGTCGACGACGGTGTATTCCAGTTGACCACCGGGCAGGACACCAAGGACGCGGGAATGAAAAACTTCTCTCCTACCTACAGTGCGCTCGGGGACTACGACGTCAACAAGATCTACATCGAGAAGGAGTCGCTGGAGGAACGGGGGCTGACGCTCGATGATCTCCAGGACCTCAAGTACGAGGACGAGGACGAGGACTGGGCGGAGAAGGACTCCATTCGGCTCGTCAGCCGGGAGGAGTTGGCCCAGCTGATGGACGAACAAGAAGTCCTGTTGAGTTTCTAGGGAGGATTGACATGGCGATGTTGCATACGGTTAACAAATCACCTTTTGAGAAGAACTCACTGGATTCCTGTATCGACCACGCGCTCGAGGGTAGCAGCATTCTGTTGTTCGAAGACGGCGTCTACGGGGCTTTGAAGGGGACCACGATATCGGACAAGGTGTCGCAGGCCATGGGGAATGTATCGGTCTACGTTCTCGGTTCGGACCTGCGTGCGCGCGGACTGAGCGAGGAACGTATCATCGAAGGGATAACGGTTACGGACTATCCCGGCTTCGTTGATCTGGCCGGATCGCACGACAACGTACAGTCCTGGCTTTAGTTTTTCACAACGCTGATCAGCAATCATATTAGGAGAAAACGACATGTCTCTTGAAGTAAATGGCACGACATACGAAACCGACGAGGAGGGCTATCTGGCCAACCTGAACGACTGGAACCCCGATCTCGCCAATGCCATGGCGGGTGCCGACGGCGCGGAATTGTCGGACAACCACTGGGAAGTAATCAACTTCCTGCGTGAGTACTACGAGGAGTATCAGATCGCCCCGGCGGTTCGTGTCCTCACCAAGGCCATCGGCAAGAAGCTCGGTAAGGATAAGGGCAACAGCAAGTACCTCTACGAGCTGTTCCCCTATGGTCCCGCCAAGCAGGCCTGTAAGTATGCCGGACTGCCGAAGCCCACGGGTTGCGTCTGAGGGCTCTAGCCGGAAGGCGTCCGGCGCCGGGTAGCGCGACCCAGGGTTCGCCCCGGCCCGGCGGTATTTCAGTAGGTTTCAAGGAGAGAACAGAAACATGACGTTTCTGACCGTGGTTTACGCGTTGCTGTTCTACTTCGCCTTCGCTGTCCTGGTGGGGGGCGTAGGCTATCGCATCTGGTTGTACGCACGGACCCCTTCGCCGCTCAAGATCCCGACGACTCCTGCCCCGGTCACCCGAAGCGGCGTGGCCTTGCGGATGCTGAAGGAAGTGACCATATTCGAGAGCCTGTTCAAGTCCAACAAGTGGATCTGGCTCTTCGGCTGGATGTTTCACGCAGCGTTGTTCGTCATCCTGCTCCGTCATTTCAGATATTTCCAGGACCCGGTCTGGTCCTGGGTCAGCCTGGTTCAGCCGTTCGGCAAGTATGCGGCGTTCGCGATGCTGGCCGGCCTGGGCGGGCTCTGGGCGAGAAGAGTGCTGGTCGACAGGGTCAAATACATCTCTGCGCCTTCGGACCATCTGATGTTGGCGTTGCTGCTTGCCATCGGTGCGAGCGGTGCCTCGATGACGTTTGTTTCCCACACCGACATCGTCGGGGTCAAGGCCTTCTTTCTGGGTCTGATGCGGTTCGACTGGCAGGTTATCCCGACCCAGCCGCTTTTGCTGCTCCACATCACGCTGGTCGCCCTGCTGATGATCATCTTTCCGTTCAGCAAGCTGCTGCATGCCCCCGGTGTGTTCTTCAGCCCGACACGGAACCAGGTGGACAATCCCCGCGAAAAGCGGCATGTCGCCGATTGGGCCCTGAAGCTCGAGGCCGACAGGAGCAAATGAGCCGGTCGGCGGCAGGCGGATCGCGAAGAAGAGCAACCATATCGGGAAACAGAAAATGGCCGACTTTGAAGTACCAGAGCTAAAGGAATATCCCGTCATCCCACACCTGAAAGAAGGTGTGATGGCGCACAGCAAGCCGTTCATCGCCAAGGAACAGTTCCAGGAGCAGCTGGGCTTCCCCGGTGAACTGGTGGACGACTGGGAGCAGATCGCCATCGATAAGATGGGGGAGTTGAAGGGGAAGTACCGCTCGCTGCAGGTGTTCCTGGATTCGTGCGTCAAATGTGGTGCCTGCACCGACAAGTGCCATTATTATCTGGGTACGACGGACCCGAAGAACATGCCGGTGGCCCGGCAGGACCTGTTCCGTCAGGTCTACCGTCGCTACTACACCCTGGCCGGGAAGTACTTTCCGAAGCTGGTCGGCGCCAAAGACATGACGCGGGAAGTGCTGGACGACTGGTACAGCTACTTTCATCAGTGTTCGCAGTGTCGACGCTGTTCGGTCTACTGCCCCTACGGGATCGATACGGCCGAGATCTCAATGGCGGCGCGCGAGGTCATGGACGCCGTGGGTGTTGGGCAGAAGTACTGCAACGAGATCATCGGCAAGGTCTTCAAGATCGGCAACAACCTCGGCCTGCCCGAGCCGGCTCTGGCGGACACGCTCGAAGGCCTCGAGGAAGAGGTCTACGAGGACACGGGCGTCAAGGTGCTCTTCCCGCTCGACGTCAAAGGGGCCGATATTCTCCTGGTGACCCCGTCGGCGGATTTCTTCGCCGAGCCTCACGTGGACGGTCTGATCGGTTACGGCAAGGTCTTTCACGAGGCCGGCGCGTCCTGGACCATCAGCTCACATGCTTCCGAGGCGGCCAACTTCGGCATGTTCATCGGCAGCTACGAGAACATGAGAAACGTCTCCTTGAGAATCCGGGAGGCGGCGCTGGACCTGGGCGTCAAGCGCATCGTGTTCGGGGAGTGCGGCCACGCCTGGCGCGTCGCGTACAGCTTCCTGAATACCCTCGCCGGGCCATTCGATTTTCTGGATCCTGACTACCCAATTCCGCAGCATATCTGCGAGTACACCTACGATCTCATTCAGAAGGGCAAGCTGAAGTTAGACAAGTCCGAGAACGACCACATGGTGCTGACGTTCCACGACTCATGTAACGTCGCCCGTGCCTCGCGAATGGGAGACAAGCCCGGCGGGCAGTTCGAGATTCCCCGCGCGATCATCAAGGCAGCCTGCAACAATTTCCATGACATGCCCGATTGGGGAATTAAGGAAGGAACGTATTGCTGCGGGGGCGGCGGGGGTCTGTTGACAGACGACCTGATGGAGATCCGCGTCAAGGGCGCGCTTCCCAGAATGGAAGGGCTCAAGCAGGTAGTCGAGGAATACGGCGTGACGCACATGGCGGCAATCTGCGCGATATGCAAGAGCCAGTTCGCCAAGGTCCTGCCCTATTACGGATTCACCATGGACCAGATCGTGAGCGTTCACCAGCTTGTCAGCCAGGCCATCGTTCTGACACCGGGCGAGGACGAAGGTGAAACCAACGACGAACCGGCAGCCGGCTCCGAAGACGCTGCGGAAAGCTGATCAATTCAAAGTAAGCAGATTTATCTCGAAGGAGAACCAAAATGGCGACTTCACCAGAAGACATGAGTCAAAAACTAACCTTCAGAAAGTTCAAGGAAGGGGACCATCGCTGGGGCTCCCTCGCCGATGACATATTCAATGAGGATACCTCGCACAAGTGTCCGACCTATGTGCATCGTACGCCTCCCTGTCAGGGAAGCTGCCCGTCCGGTGAGGATATTCGCGGCTGGCTGCAGATCGTCAGGGGCATCGAGACACCGCCCGAAGGCGTCAGCATGGAGGAGTATGCCTTCCGTCGCTCCACTGACGCCAATCCCTTCCCCTCAATGATGGGACGTGTCTGCCCGGCGCCCTGCCAGGACGGTTGCAATCGCAACAACGTCGAGGATTTCGTCGGTATCAATGCCGTCGAGCAGTTCATCGGTGACAGCGCGTTCCGCGAAGGCTTTGCGTTCGACAACAGCGCCCCGCTCACCGGCAAGAAGGTCGCGATCATCGGGGGCGGTCCCGCGGGAATGGCGGCGGCGTACCAGCTTCGCCGGCGGGGCCATTCCAGCGTGGTTTTCGACGATCACGAAGAGCTCGGCGGCATGTTCCGTTATGGCATCCCCGGTTACCGGACCCCTCGCGAGGTGCTGGACCACGAGCTGAAGCGGATACTGGATATGGGCGGGATCGAGGCGCGACTGAACACCCGCGTCGGGCGTGACGTTTCCATCGAGGAACTCGAGAAAGATTTCGACGCGATCCTCTGGTCCATTGGCTGCCAGTCCGGACGTTCGCTGCCCGTTCCGGGTTCCGATGCGCCCAACTGCGTGTCTGGTGTGGCGTTTCTCGAGGCCTTCAACAAGGGCTCCCTGCAGGCCACGACCGGCAAGATCGTCTGCGTAGGCGGCGGCGACACCTCCATCGACGTCGTCTCGGTTGCTCGACGGATCGGCAGAATCGAACTCTCAGAGGAAGAGCGGCCCGAACAGGTCATCGGTGGTTACGTGGCGCACGACGCCGCCTATGCCGCTTCCCGTACCGGAGCGGAGGCCACACTGACCTCCCTGTTCACACGCAGCGAGATGACCGCCGCGGACCACGAGGTGGAGGACGCGATGCGCGAAGGCGTCACCATTCTGGACGGTGTCATGCCCACCGAGGTGGTGCTGAACGACGAGGGCCGGGCCACCATGCTGCGCATGGCCAAGTGCAAAATGGAGGACGGCAGGCCCGTCGCCATAGAGGGGACCGAGTTCGAACTCGAGTGCGACCTGATCGTCTCCGCCATCGGCCAGTCCGGCGACCTCACCGGGCTCGAAGAGCTGGACAATGGTCGTGGCCTCATGGACTCGGACAAGTTCTACGCGATGCCCAACAAGCCGGGCCATTTCGTTGCCGGCGACATCGTTCGCCCCCATCTGCTCACCACCGCGATCGGGCAGGCATCGATTGCGACCGAGAGCATCGATCACTACCTGCGCCAGGAGGCCCCGGGCAAGCGCCCCAAGGTCGACGTGCACCACTTCAACCTGCTGCAGAAACTGAAGGAGACGCACCTGGAGCCGGAGAAATTCGATGCCGGCGATGTCGAGGAGCAGCGAGGCACCGCGGTCGGAAACTGGGCCGTGCACAACTACGAGGACCGGTCCATGGCGGAGATCATTACGACCGACCACATGTTCCTGGCTCACTTCGAGTACACACCCCGATTGCTGAGGGAAGAGGCGGTTCCGGATTCGGAACAGGTGCTGGGACACTTCCAGGAACGCGTCATCGGATTGTCGACGGAGCAGGCGGTCGAAGAGTCCGGACGTTGCATGAGTTGCGGCATGTGTTTCGAGTGCGATAACTGTGTCGTGTTCTGTCCGCAGGACGCCGTCTTTCGCGTCAAGAAGGACAAGAGCACTATCGGACGCTACGTCGATACGGATTACGATCGCTGCATCGGCTGCCACATCTGCTCGGACGTGTGCCCTACCGGATACATCGACATGGCCCTGGGACACTGACGGGAAGGTTATCGATGAGAGCGTCAGTTGTTCGAACGAGACTCGCCGCCGGGGCGGTATTGCTTGCTCTGCTGTGTCTGCTTCCTCTCCTGGCGAGCGCCGGAGGACGGGTGCCGTTGCCCGATGTGCCGGCGGTTCCCGCGGAGAAGGGGACGCAATGCGTCGAGGATACGGAGGTCATGCGCCGCAACCACATGGAGTTCCTCCTTCATCAGCGCGATGAGACCATGCACCAGGGCATCCGCACGAAGAAGTACAGCCTGAAGGAATGCATCGGCTGTCACGTCAACCCGATAGAGGGTGGCGGTTATCCGGAATACGGCAGCGAGGCGCATTTCTGCTCGAGCTGCCATACCTATGCCGCGGTCGATATCGATTGCTTCCAGTGTCACAACGACGAGCCGGAGGCTGAATGATGGCTGCTCGTCAGGCGGCGAACCGGCCCGGACAGAGGGTACTTACCCTCCGCCGGCCGGGCGGATTTAATGGAATCGAACCGGGGATTGCTGAGAAATGACAACCGAGAATATACCGGGTCGTGCGAACGACGACCTGGCGGATGCCGCGAGAAGGAGATTCGTCTCTTCGCTGGCCGCAGCGGCGGCGGTTCCCGGACTGATCCTTCAGACGGTTGCCGAGGCCGCCCGCCCGGCCGATCAACCCGTGACAGACAAGGTACGCTGGGGTCTGTTGGTCGACACCGAGAATTGTAGTGACGGTTGCGATGCCTGTGTGACGGCATGTGACAAAGAGCACAATCTGGAAGGATTCGGCAGGCCGACGACCGATGCCCAGTGGATCAGAACGCTTACCGCGAAGGACAAGCGGACGGGTCGCGTGGTGACGCTTCCGATGATGTGCCAGCACTGCGAGCACCCGCCGTGCGTGGACGTGTGCCCGACCGGCGCCTCGTTTCGCCGGGCGGACGGCATCGTCCTGGTGGACAAGCATATCTGCATTGGCTGCCGATATTGCATGATGGCATGCCCCTACAAGGCGCGTTCGTTCGTCCACGAGACAATTCATGACCAGAAGACGTACGCACCGCGCGGCAAGGGTACGGTCGAGTCCTGCACAATGTGTGTTCACAGGGTGGACCGTGGAGACAATACCACGGCTTGTGCGGAGGCCTGTGACAGGGCGGGCCACCAGGCCATCCTGTTCGGCGATCTGTACGATCCTGACAGCGAGATTTCGCGCCGGATGCGGGAGCGGGATGTCACCCAGATTCGCGCCGACCTCAGGCTGAACACCGGTGTGAGATATCAGGGTATCTGAACCTAAGGATTTTTCCGGCCACGCCCCCGGGGCCGCGGCCGGTACGCGGGAAAGCTAGATGAAAATGCCACACTATTCGACGATCGACGGAAGCTCGGTGGGGTACTACGCGCTGCTCGGCCTGCTCGGCTTGCTGATACTGGTGGGGCTGGGTGCCGCTCACCACATGGAAACCGAGGGTCATTGGGTGACCGGGATGAGCAACCAGATCGTGTGGGGCACCCCGCATGTATTCGCCGTGTTCCTGATCGTCGCCGCCTCGGGGGCGCTCAACGTGGCCTCCATTGCATCGGTCTTCGGAAATCCTGCCTACAAGCCGCTGTCTCGCCTGTCCGCGCTGCTCTCGATCGCGCTGCTCGTGGGGGGGCTCGCGATCCTGGTACTCGACCTCGGCAGGCCCGATCGCCTGATCGTCGCCATGACCTACTACAACTTCAAGTCGATCTTCGCCTGGAACATCTTCCTGTATACCGGCTTCATCGCCGTCGTCGCGGTGTATCTCTGGATGATGATGGAGCGAAAGATGAATCGCTACGGCAAGGCGGCGGGATTCACAGCTTTCATCTGGCGCCTGGCGCTCACGACCGGTACCGGCTCCATCTTCGGATTCCTGGTGGCGCGTGACACCTTCGATTCGGCCCTGTTCGCCCCGATGTTCATCATCATGTCCTTTTCGTTCGGTCTGGCGATCTTTCTCCTGGTGCTGCTTGCGTCCTACCGCTGGGCCGAGCGCCCGCTGGGAACGGAGATCGTTTTCCGGTTGAAGAACCTGCTCGGGGTATTCGTTGCGTCCGTCCTCTATTTCGTCGTCGTGTATCACCTGACGAACCTCTATTTCACCGAACGCCATGCGGTCGAGGCGTTCTTTCTGTTGAACGGCGGGATTTACACCCAGTTGTTCTGGTGGGTACAGGTCCTGCTCGGGAGCATCGCGCCGCTGGTTCTTTTCTACCTTCCGCAGTTTCGGGAATCCGTGACCGCGGCCGCGGTCGGCGCCGGCCTGGTGATCGTCGGCGGGCTTGCACAGATCTACGTAATCATCATCGGTGGGCAGGCGTTCCCGATGCCGCTTTTTCCGGGCATGGAAGTGGAGAGTTCATTCTACGACGGCGTCGTCGCGCATTACGCGCCCAGCCTGTGGGAGGTGCTGCTGGGCATCGGCGGTGTCGCCATGTCGCTGGCCATCGTCGTACTGGCAATCAAGGTGCTCGCGTTTCTGCCCGAATCCCTGGAAGACCCAGAGACGGCTTCCGCGGAATCGACCTGAGTCCCCGGCCTCTCCCGGCCGGGGCGCCCAGGCGCCGGTCTCGCCGGTAGACCGAGACTACTTCCTGAAGGACGCGCTGCGTTCGTCGCGGTCCCGTCACTCCCTGGCCCGAGCGAGGGACCGACCCAAACGAGTTCGCCGTGACCCAGCAGCGTCGATCCTCGCATCTCCGACGTTCCCCGGTGTTGCCATGCCGCATCTGTTCATCTCTGCCGCTCACAAGTCCTCAGGGAAGACCCTGTTCACCATTGGCCTGACCCGGGCCCTTCGCGACCGCGGCCTGACCGTGCAGACCTACAAGAAGGGACCGGACTATATCGATCCGATGTGGCTTGCGCTGGCGAGCGGCCGGCCCTGCCGCAACCTGGATTTCTTTACATCGAGTGATGCGGAGATCCTCGGCGCCGTGGCCGGGTATGGCCGGGACGCGGATATCGTGATCACCGAAGGGAACAAGGGTCTCTACGACGGCCTGGATGTGAAGGGGACGAACAGCAACGCCGCGCTGGCCAAACTGCTCGAATCCCCGGTGGTGCTCGTGCTCGATACGCGCGGAACCATCCGTGGTCTCGCTCCGCTGGTCCTGGGGTATCAGGGATTCGATCCGGAGGTGCACATCGCAGGTGTCATCCTCAACCAGGTGGGTGGCGACCGGCACGAGTCGAAGATGCGGGCCGTCATGGAGCAATATACCGATGTCCCGGTTCTGGGAGCGGTCAGGAGAGATGCAGGACTCGATCTGACGGAGCGCCACCTGGGTCTCATGCCCAGTAACGAGGATGAAGGCGCGGAAACCAGGATCGCGTCGATCGCGCAAATCGTTGCCGAACAGGTCGATCTCGATGCGATCCGTCAAATCGCGGGCCGGGCGCCCGCATTACCGAGGGTAGCGCCGACTTTGTCGCCGGCAAGGGCGTCGACGGACCTGCGCATCGGCATCGCCCGGGATGCGGCCTTCGGATTTTATTACCAGGAGGACCTCGAGGCCCTGTCGCGTGGCGGCGCCGAACTCGTCCCCGTCGACATGTTGCGGGATGATAAACTGCCCGGTATCGACGGACTGTTCATCGGAGGCGGCTTTCCAGAGACGCTGATGGACAGACTGGAAGCGAACACCGCCATGCGGCAATCCGTCCGCGAGGCAATCGAGGCAGGGCTACCTGTCTACGCCGAGTGTGGCGGGCTGATGTACCTCTCGCGCGGCATCACGTGGCGCGGCGAAACGCGCGCGATGGTCGGCGCGATTCCCGCGGATACCATCATGCATGACCGGCCGCAGGGCCGGGGCTACATTCAACTGCAGGAAACGGGTTCGGGTCCCTGGCCAGTGGACCCAGGCGCGCGGGGCGATCGATTGATCCATGCGCACGAGTTCCACTACTCATCGCTCGAAGGGCTGCCCGCGGAAACGCGGTTCGTCTACCGCATGGTTCGCGGCAAGGGGATCCGCGGGGGAATGGATGGCATCGTTTACCGGAATGTGCTCGCGTGTTACGCTCATTTGAGGAATACGGCGCGCCATCCCTGGACCGGGCGGTTCCTGGCCTTCATCCGCCGTGTGAAGCGCACAGGTGCGGTCGCTTCCGGGTGAACGGCCACGCGTATTCGTGGATTACCGATAGAGGCAATATTCAGCTAGACAGATGATAACCGTTACGCATGACGCGGCGAGGCAGATCAAGGAAGCCGCGGTACAGTCGAAAATGGAGAACATGGCCCTGCGTGTGGCCGTGAGTCGTAGTGATGACGACAGTTTTCGCTATGCCATGGGCTTTGACGACGTCGGCGCGGAAGACGATTTCCGGTTTCACTCCGAAGGCATCGAGATTACGGTTCCCCAATCGTGCCTCGCGCTGCTGAATGGTACGGTTATCGACTACGTGGAACTGGAGACCGGGCGGTTCGAGTTCATTTTCATGAACCCCAACGACCCGAGTTACGTTCAGCCCGGGACCGAGTGAGCGGCCGCTCGTTTGCCTCACGGTGCGCAAGCGGTATCCCTGGATACACCGGTGGTGGATCCAGATCCGCGTCGATAGGTCCCTGCAATGACCGTGTCTCCACACGAACCCCCCACCGAAGACCGGCAGACAGAGACTGCGGAAGCCCCCTCACGCACCGTTCTCGGTGACGTGCGCCGGTTTTCCCATGTCTGCTTGGGGGTATTGACCTGCCTCTTCGGCGGAGTCGTGCTCGTCCTGCTGGCGCTCGTGATCTCCTACCAGAGGGGAACAACCGGGTTGGTGACCCTGCTGGCGGGGGCTGGTGGATTGGTGGCCGTCCTGGTCAGTGCCTGGTTGTTGGCAAGGCACTACATTTCACCACTGCTCGAATTGAAGGAGTGGGTGTTCCGCATGCGCGGTGGCGCGCTGGGTTCGCGACTCCCCGAACGCGGCTCCCGGGAATTCCGGGAGTTGGCACACGACCTGAATTCACTGGGAGAGATGCTGCAGTCGCTGTCGAAGGACACCGAATTGCAGCTCCAGACCTACACCGAGCACACGAATCGCAAGACGCGCTCGCTGACCATACTGTACGACATCGCGGCGAGCATCAATGTCGCACGCGATCTCGACGACCTGCTTTTCCGTTGCCTGTCGACCCTGACCGAGGCGGTGGACGCCCGGGCAGGCGCGGTACGCCTGCTGACCCGCGACGGACAGATGCGCATGGTGGCGAGCGTCGGCCTGGACGACGAAATCGTTGAACGAGAGCGGGTCTTGCCGGCACAGAATTGCCTCTGCGGTAAGGCAGTCGTGAAAGACGGCGTCATGGTTCAGAACGACATGGCACCATGCGACCGGCGCGTCGGGCGGCCGTTTTTCGACGATGACCGCCACTCCATGTTCGTAGTACCGCTGCAGTACCGGGGTCAGACGCTCGGCGTGTACAACCTCTATGTTGCCGAGCGTGATGCGTTTCTGAAATCGGACATGAGCGAACTGCTGACCAGCATCGGCAGGCACCTCGGGATGGCGATCGACAAGGCCCGTCTAGACGAGGAAGCGAACCGGCTGTCGATCATGGAAGAGCGGACCCGGATCGCGCACGAGCTGCACGATTCCCTGGCGCAGACGCTGACCAGCGTCCGCTTTCAGATCCGCGTGTTCGACGAGACCCTGCATCAGGGAGACGAGGCCATCATCTGGCAGCAGTTGGAGCGGATCGAGACCAGTATCGAGGAGGCCAACACGGAACTGCGCGAGTTGATCGCCCATTTCAGGGCGCCGATCGACAAACGCGGACTGATCCCCTCGATCGAGCAGACCGTGGACCGTTTTCGCAGCGAGTGTCCCGACGTCCACCTCTTCCTGCAGAAGGAATGGCCCGACAGGCCGTTGCCGGCCGAAGTCGAGATCCAGGTGCTGCGCGTGGTTCAGGAGGCGCTGGCCAATGTGAGGAAACACGGCCAGGCGAATACGGTGCGCGTCATGATGCGTGGCGACAAGGCGGGCAACTATACGGTGCTCGTCGAGGACGACGGCGTGGGTATGCAGGAACTGGCAAGACGCGAGAAAACTGGGGAGCACGTAGGCCTGAGCATCATGGAGGACCGTGCAAGAAAGATCGGGGGTACACTGCAGATCGAAAGTGAACCCGGTGAGGGGGTCAGGGTCGTGCTCAGCTTCAGTCATGGCGATGCGCCTGCGGACCGGATAGAGCTGTTTCCACGGAGAAAGACCGAGAATGGGACTGCGCGTACTGGTAATCGATGATCACACCCTGTTCCGTGAGGGATTGCAGGGGCTGCTGACCCGCCGGGGGATCGAAGTGGTCGGATCCCTGGGCGACGGGAATGAGGGTCTTCAACTGGCGCATTCGCTCAAACCCGACGTCGTGCTCCTGGATATGCGCATGCCGACGATCGACGGTCTCGGGATTTTGCGCAAGCTCAAGGAAGACGCTTTCGATCCGCCCGTGGTCATGTTGACCACGAGCAGCGACGAACGGGACCTCATCGAGGCGCTGCGTAATGGTGCCCGCGGTTACCTGCTCAAGGACATGGAGCCGGACGATCTCGTCGTGGCCCTGCGGGACATCGTGGCCGGCAAGACCGTCGTTGCGCCCACGCTGACCCACGTGCTGGCCCGCGTCGTCCAGGGGGACACGCCGCCGCCGGCGCCCGAATCGAGCCCGCTGGACGATTTGACACCTCGCGAGACGGAGATTCTGGGGCTGCTCGCCGAGGGTCAGAGCAACAAGGTGATCGCCCGCAATCTCGGCATCTCCGACGGCACCGTCAAACTCCACGTCAAGGCGATTCTGAGGAAACTGGGGATCCACTCGCGGGTGGAGGCCGCCGTGATCGCGGTGGAACACGGCCTCAGGGCCGGTCGGGAGTTCGGGGGCGAATCGGGATGACTTCGGCCTGAAACATGCGCCGCGTGACTGGATTGGTGTGCGGTGAAGAACACGCCGCATCGCTATTTCCGTGTGCAATCACGGATCCAACGCAACCTGGCACGAACAGTTACCAATAAAACGATTTATCGATCTAATTGCGGAATGCTTCCCTGCCGTCGTCGAGCTGATGCCCCGGGATCTCGACGAGCGTCTCAAGGAAGGACACAACCCTCTGCTGCTGGACGTAAGGGAACCCCACGAATTCGATGCGGCGACAACTACGAGCTACCTCTCGTCGACGCCGACGATGACTTCACCGCTAAGGCGATTGCCGGAAAATGGCATACCAGATTGCGCCGGATTTCCGTTCGTCATCAAGGCGCGACAACAGGCGCATAGTCAAACTATGTCAGTGTTGTCGCAACACAGAGGACGGACGAAAAGACAAGCTGGATGGTATGTCATTTGACAGAAATCGCCTAAGCTGCGGCCCGAGCAGATTCGCCCGGACCGGCGTCCGTCCGCATAGGAAAAGTAACCCGTCCTGCCCGGGATACCGTCCCGGTGGGTATGCTATACCTCGGCCCACATGCGCAGCAGATTGACGTAGGACTTGTCGACGTGTTTCGTTTCCGCGGCGTCCGGCGCCTTGGCGAGCAGACGGTCGCGGGCCTGCCCCAGCTCGAAGAGCAGTTCTCGCCGGGCGGCATCGCGCACCAGGCTCTGCGCCCAGGTGACCGCGACGAGGCGTTCGCCCTCGGTGACCTCGGCGACGCGGTGCCGGCTGGAAGAAGGGTAGAGCACGGCGTCCCCGGCCGGATATTTCACCGCCTGGGTTCCGAACGAGGTCTCGATCATCAGCTCGCCCCCAACATAGCCCTCCGGTTCGCTGAGGAAGATGGTGATGGACACGTCCGACCGGTAGCGGTGCTCCGTTCCCATGACGGGGTCGTCGACATGGTCACCGTAGGATTGCCCGTTCGTGTATCGCGCATAGAACGGTGTCGCGATCCGTTGTGGCAGGGTGGCGTGCTGATACAGGGGGTGGCGAACCAGCGCCCCCATGACCAGGGCGTTGAGCGTCTCGATCCGGGATTCGCCGGCGGCCAGCTCGGTGTTGTGCTTGACCCGCTGCGCCGCCATACCGGCGGACAGCTTGCCGTCGACGAAGCGCGCGCCGGAGATCATCGATCTCACCGCCTCGAGGTCGCGTTTGCCCAGGACGCCGGGGATTCTCGTCAGCATCGGGACATTCTACCGAAATCGGCCTGTGAGCCCTATCCCGTTCCCTCCCCGGAGGCGGGGGTCTCCCGGTCTCGTGCAGTGTGTCATTGCGAATCTCCGGCAGGGTTATAATTGCAATTTGGTTTGATGGTCAGTGGAGAAGTCGCGGCATGATGCTCAAGGTTACGATCAACGAGGATACCTACCCGATGGACATTCCCGCGGACATGATCTCGGGCGCGGAAGACCTGTTCCGCAAGATGGACGAGGACATGGACCGTGGTTGGCAGATGAGCCGCAAGTGGGTGGACCGGCCGGATATCGAACAGCGCTGCCGGATCGTCGCGGACAAGATGCTTACCGCCATCGAGAACGGCAACGAAAGGATTGCCGCCATGATGGCAGCGTATATCCTCAACAGGCTGCCCGGGATAGAGGGACTGGACATCGATACCGAAGGCGACATCAACCAGACTGAACTGATCATGGGGATCACTTGACCTGCGATGGATTCTGGGTGAAACGGTCCATTGTTGAGACACCACCGCAATGCGGATGATCCGGCCATCCTCAGTGCCGGTGTCAGGGATCGCGTTCGATCAGGAACGTGAGTGACGTCCAACCTGTCGACGTCGAGCGGGCGCTGACCCGCATCCGCGCCAGGGTACACCACACCCCGGTCGTGACCTGCGCTGGGCTCGACGCGCTGACCAGTGCTCGGCTCCACTTCAAGTGCGAGAACCTGCAGAAGACGGGATCGTTCAAGATCCGCGGCGCGTGTAATGCTGTCTTCTCTCTCGACGGCCGGGACGCGGCAAGGGGCGTGGCGGCGCATTCCTCCGGAAACCATGCTGCGGCACTCGCTCAGGCGGCCGCGTGGCGTGGTATCCGGGCCACGGTCGTGGTCCCGGACACCGCCTCCCGGGTGAAACGTGCCGCCGCGGAACGTTACGGGGCGTCGATCGTCCCCTGCGGTGCCGGGCAGACGGCACGCGAGCAGGCGCTGGATGATCTGGTCTCGCGCACGGGAGCCGTGGTGGTCCACCCCCATGACGACCCCGATGTCATCGCGGGTCAAGGTACGGCCGTCCTGGAGTTGTGCGAGCAGGTCGAGGGCCTCGATGCGGTACTGGCGCCGGTGGGCGGGGGCGGCCTGTTGTCCGGCTCCGCGCTGGCGGCGCGGTACTGCTCGGGACGTATTTCCGTCATCGGCGTCGAGCCGGAGCGGGTGGACGATGCGGCGCGTTCTGTTCGGACCGGAGTGCGTCAGCCTCCAACCGATGCCGACTCCATCGCGGACGGACTTCTGACCTCCCTGGGCGAACTGCCGTTTCGGATCATCCGCTCCGAAGTGGAGGATATCGTCACCGTTTCCGAGGACGATATCGTGCGCGCGATGCGGCTGATCTGGGAGTGCACCAAACTGATCGTCGAACCGTCCTCGGCCGTGCCATTGGCGTCGCTGACCAGTGGTGCGCTGGATCTGCGGGGCAGGGCAGTCGGTATCGTGCTGTCCGGCGGTAACGTGGACCTGGACAACCTACCCTGGTGACGCCCATCCTTCAGAGGCGGCGAAGAATAGTCGAGCGGGTCGAATTCACGTGAATATGCCCGTCGCGGACAGATTTTCACGAGAAAGTGTGTGTCATATTCGTTTCGTGGCAAGGCGCGATGACGCGTAATAGCCGCTCTATTGCAAGGAATCGCAACGCCGCTACGGGACGAAAAGGGCGTGTGTGCCGGGGAAACCTGTCCGTGACGGGTATATCAATGGGAGGCGCCGATGATCTACCGGGGTAGCTGTCATTGCGGGGCTGTCCAGTACGCGGTGGAGGCCCCCGAGGCAGTCGAGTGTCAGAAGTGCAACTGCTCGATCTGCTCGAAGTCGGGATACCTGCATCTCATCGTACCGAAATCCAGATTCAGGCTGCTGAGCGGCGACGATGCCCTCACCACGTACACCTTCGACACAGGAGAAGCGAAGCACCTGTTCTGCAAGGTCTGTGGAATCAAGTCGTTCTACATTCCACGGTCGAATCCTGACGGCTACGACGTGAACGTTCGATGCCTCGACCCACAACCAAAGACCATCCGTATCGAACCGTTCGACGGCCAGAACTGGGAGCTGCATGCGCGCGAACTGTCACATCTCAGCAAGGAAGAATAGGTATTCATCTGATCTCTTCCGCGCGGCGATCACCATCTGAACACCCAGTCAAGCCCATCTCCGCTCGGGAGAATAGGACTGGGAAGTCCTACTTACTGTCAGGTTGGAGGTAGCGGCGTTTAGCACGATTCTACAGCGGTTTATGGAAAAGAGTCCGGTGCCGGTCATGGTCCAGGTGCTCCTGGAGCGGGTGCTCAGTACAGAGAAACTCAATGCGTGGTTCGAGCGCACAGCCGTAGAGCAATATACCCGAGAACTGTTGTTCTCCGCGGTTTTCGAGCTGATGAACCCGGTCATCTTCAAGACGTTTCCTTCGGTGCATGCCGCCTATCAGGAGAGCGGTGAGCAGATTGGGGTCTCGATAGCCTCTGTTTACAACAAGCTCAATGGCATAGAGGCAAAGACCTCGGCGGCGTTGGTCCGTGACACGGCGAGCGAGAAGGCTGACATCATTGAGGCACTAGGCGCGGTTCGTGAGTCCTGGTTGCCGGGGTATCGAATCAAGGTACTCGATGGCAACTGCATCGAAGCGACGGAACATCGACTGGAGGT
>JAJDOJ010000149.1 GCA_022340215.1 Gammaproteobacteria bacterium | reverse complement strand
ATACCGCCCGAGCGCGTCGCCGAAGCGGGTCTTCGTTCAGCCGTTGCAGCGCAATGCCCGCGCGTTGCTCTGTTGCCCACGTTTGGATGCCCGTTACCACAGCGGTTGCGTGCGACTGAAGCTCAGCGCCGAACACATGACTGCGTTGCCGGAGTTCTTCCGAGCCATACCCGACCCACGTCGCGCGCAAGGCCGGCGTCACCCGCTGGCCAGCGTGTTGGCGATCGCCACCGCCGCGGTGCTGTGCGGGGCGCGCGGTTACCAGGCCCCGCAGCCAGACCTGATCCTGCTCTAGCATGGCAAAGGCAACGATTAATACCTGGCATCCTCAATCAATGAAGTTCAAAGCAATCGTTACCAGTGCGTTCGCCATATCCGCCTTGGGCGTGTCCGCCGCCAGCGGCGTCGCCAGCGCCAACGCATACGATTTCGGCACCAAGGACACCTGTCAGGTCGTCTCCTGCGGCGGTCAGGCTTCCGGCTATATCATTCCGGTTCCGAACGGCGCCGGCGCCCAGGACTTCGCCATGACCGACCTCACCCCGGTCAAGGTGGAACGGATGGAGAGCACCGAGATCGCAGCCATGGAAACCGGTTACGGCAGCGGTCATTCGACCTCGAGCCAGGTCCCCGAAGGTAGCACCCTCTACGACTGGGCGAGGCTGCAATGATCCGGCACTCAATGGCGTGTCCGTAACACGCATTCGGAAAGCCCGGCAGGATCTGCCGGGCTTTCTTGTTTCGTAACCGCCAATCCGATTGCAGCTACACGAGCAGTCTACAATCTGTCGCTACCCGGTCCATCTCTTTCCCGAATCACGTTCCTGGCCTGCACGGGTTCACTGCTCGAACCGCGACAGTCCAAACCGGGGCCTGGCCCACCAGGCCGGATCGCCCCGTGTCGGACACCCCCAAGGCATCGGAAAAACTTTTTTGTTCCCGCCGGTCATCCAATCCGCGTATGGGCACGTAGTACCTAGCGAGACCGCAAATCAACCAGCGAATCCATCGAGAGGGTTCAATGGTCCGGGGTCAGATCCTCTGACTTCAGCAGCGGATTCCAGGGCTAAATAGATTTCCTACGAGGAGAGTAACCGATGAAGATCAAAGCAATCATTACCCGTACGTTCGCCATCTCCGCCTTGGGCGTGTCTGGCGTTGCCAGCGCCAACGCATACGATTTCGGCACCAAGGACACCTGCCAGGTCGTTTCCTGCGGCGGTCAGGCTTCCGGCTATATCATTCCGGTTCCGAGCGGCGCCGGCGCCCAGGACTTCGCCATGACCGACCTCACCCCGGTCAAGGTGGAACCGATCGAGAGTACGGAAATTGCTGCAATGGAAACCGGGTCCGGCAACGGTCATTCGACCTCGAGCCAGGTTCCCGAAGGCAGCACCCTCTACGACTGGGCCCGCCTTCAGTAACCAACATAACCAGTCCCTTTTAAGACCAACAGGCAACTAAAGGGACTCACGCACCTGTCATTCGAGAGCCCGGTAAGACCTACCGGGCTTTTTTGGGTGCGAACGCACATCTAGGAGACGAAACCGGGCCCTTTGACCGAACACCGCACAAGGGGATCGACCTCAAGTGGTGCCATGAGACGGCTGTGTGGCAATCGGGTCGGGCCGGGTACCCGGAGATTTGATTCCGTGAAGGGTGACGTAAAGCACCGGAACCACGATCATGGTTAACACCGTTCCAAACGCCAGCCCCGACATGATGGTGATCGCCATACTGGTCCAGAAGACATCCTGTAGCAGGGGGATGACGCCGAGCACGGTGGTCGCAGCCGCCAGGGCTACGGGTCGCACGCGGGACACGGCCGCCTGTACGACGGACTCATATCGTTCGAGTCCTTGGTCGAGATTCAGGTTGACCTCATCCAGCAGCACGATGGAGTTCTTGATCATCATGCCCACGAGACTCATCCCGCCGAGCAGGGCCATGAAACCGAAGGGCGTATTGGTGCTCAGCAGTCCGGCGGTGATCCCGATCAGCGCCAGCGGTATGGCCAGAAGGATGACCAGCGGTGGGCGATAGGCATTGAACAGGCCGATCAGGATGGTGACCACGATCGCCATCGCGGGGACGATCCCAGGCACCAGCGCGGCGCCGGAATTCTGCTCATCCTCGGTGATGCCGCCCCATTCGAGTGTATAACCCTCGGGCAGCGGGACCGCGAACAGCTTTTCCTGCACGTCGTTACGCAGGTCGCTCATCAGTGCCCCTTGCCGTGGATTGGCCTGGATCTTGACTGTACGTCTCCGGTCGCGCCTGTTGATCACCGGGTCTTCCCACCGGGTGACCACATTGTCGGTGACCTGCGAGACCGGTATCGTGTCGGTCGCCATCAGCGGCTTGATCTGCAGCCCCGGGATACCGCCGACGTTGCGGCGTTCCCCCTCGCCGTGTCGCAGTACGATGGGGATCAGGTCGTCGCCCTCCCGGTACAGGCCGATCTGCACACCGTCGAAGGCTCGCTTGGTCGTGTGGGCCAGGTCCTCCCTGGTGACCGCAGCCCATCGACCCTGTTCCATGTTGTATTCCGGAACCAGCTTCTGCACACGGTTGCGCCAGTCGGTTCGCGCGTAACCGGCATAGGGACTGGCGCTGACGATCTCTTCGAGCTGCCGTGAAATGCGACGCAGCACGTCCGGGTCCGCGATAGCGGGGCCGCTCAGGCGCAATTCGAACTCCCAGGTCTTGCCGGGACCCACCGTGAACTTGCGCAGCGGTACGATGGCGTTGGGAAAGTTGTCGATCAGCCAGGGGTTGAGATCCGCGAAGATCTGGTCTATCTCCCGGAAGTCCCCGACGGCCACGATCAGTTGTCCGTACGACGCGTTGGGATCTTCCGAGGTGACCGGCAGATAGAAACGCGGCGGTCCGCCACCGATGTAGGCTGCGGCGCTCTCTATGCGTTCATCCGCGAGCAGGTGGTCCTCTATCCGGGAAACGTTCTCCACTACCGTCTCGATGCGTGTCCCCTGCGGCGCCCAGTAATCGACCATAAACTTGGCCATACTGGCTGACGGGAAGAACATCTGCTGCACCATGCCGAACCCGATGACCGCGAGCAACAGCAACCCCACCATGATCCCAAGCGTCACCCAGCGCGCCCGGATGGCGCCTTCGAGAAATCCGCGAAACTTTCGGAAAAACGCGCCGGCATAGGGATCACCCGCGCCCGCCTTTGGGTCCGGGATCATGTAGATGCACTGCAACGGCGTCAGCGTCACCGAGATCACCCAGCTAAACAGCAGCGAGATGCCCACCACCTCGAACAGGGACTTGCAGTACTCCCCGGTGCTCTCCTGCGACGCATAGATCGGATAGAAGGCCATCACGGCGATGACGGTGGCGCCCAGCAACGGGATGGCAGGCTGCGTCGCCGCCTCGATCGCCGCCTCGGTGCGGTCCATGCCCTTCTGCAGTCGCACCACCATCCCGTCGGCCACCACGATGGCATTGTCCACCATCATGCCCAGTGCGATGACCAGCGCACCCAGCGACATACGTTGCAGGTCGATTCCCAGCAGGGCCATGACGATGAAGGTACCGAGCACGGTCAGAATGAGCGCGGTGCCGATGATCACCCCCATGCGCCAGCCCATGAACAGCGCCAGGACGACGAGCACGATCGCCACGGCCTCGGCGAAGCTGACCACAAAGCTGTTGATCGCCGATGATACCGCTTCCGACTGCCAGGCGATCTTGGCGATCTCCAGCCCGACGGGGAACTGGGGGGCCAGCTCATCGAGGCGAGCGTCGATGTTCCGTCCCACATCGACGATGTTCGCCCCGGACACATTGGTGATCGACAGCCCGATCGCGGGAAGACCGTTGTACCTGACGACATAGGTCGGGGGGTCGACGTAGCCGCGCTCGATGTCGCCGATGGCCTCGATACGGGTCAGCTCCGTGGGTTCGAAGATCTTGGTATCGAACTTCTCCTGATTCTGCAGGGCGTCGATCAGGCTGGGACGGATCGCCAGACCGGCGATATCGGCTGGATCGGCAAAGGTGCCGGAGGGCGCGATGCGGTAGCGCAGTTCGTCCAGATTGACGCCACCGCCGTCCACGACCATGTTCTGATTCTGCACCGTGTTGGCGATGCTCTCGTCACTCAGACCCAGTTGCGAGAGCTGCGACTTCGACACATCCAGGTAGACGCGTTTTTGCTGCACACCGACCAGATCGACGCGCGCCACCCCCTCCACCAGGACCAGTTCCTTGCGCAGGCGTTTGGCGGCCTCCTCCAGTTCGGCGTAACTGTACCCGTCGCCGAACAGCGCGAGCTGGAAGCCGAATACGTCGCCGTAGTCGTCGTTGACCTGGGGGACACCGACACCCGGCGGCAGGCTACCCTCGGCCTTCATGACCTTGCGGCGCATCTCATCCCACACCTGCGGCAGATCTTCCGACCAGTAATCGGGCAGGATCTCGACCTTGACGAAAGAGATGCCAGGCCAGGAATAGGACTCCACCCACTTGAGCTGCTTGAGTTCCTGGATCGCCTGCTCGATCCGGTCCGACACCTCCAGTTCGACCTCGGTAGGGCTCGCGCCGGGATAGGTCGTGGTGATCACGGCGGTCTTGACCGTGAACTCCGGGTCTTCGAGCTGCCCCAGGTTGGTGAACGCGGCCAGGCCGCCCACCAGGATCAGTAGATTCAGAAAGAAGGTAAGCGCCTGCTTTTCGACGGCGAATCTGGCCAGTCCCATGGCTTACTCCCCCCTGCCTTCCAGAATTCGGACCTCCTGGCCCTCCTTGAGGTAGTTCACCCCGGCGGTCACCACCCACTCTCCGGGTTTCAGGCCCTGTTCAACGACCACCCCGCTGTCCGACAGGGTCATCGCTTCCACCTCGCGCCGATGCACCGTGTTGCTCTGCTCATCGACCACCCAGACGTAACTCGCTTCGCCCGTGTCAGGCGAGAACACCGCGCTCGGCGGCACGGTGAGCCCCTCCTGTTCCACCATCTCCTTAGGCAGGTTCAACTCGCCGGTGGCCCTGCCGGCCATTCCGGCCAGGATCCTGACACCCTCCGGTTGTTCCATCATCAGCGTCACCCGGTAGGTGCGCGTGGTCTGCGAGGCCTCCTTGCTGACCTCGAAGATCTCGGCGGGGATGGAGCGATTCGGGAATGCGTCATAGATGACTTCGACCTTCTCGATGTAGGGCACGAACGAGATCCATTTCTCCGGGAGGTCCATGTCGAACTTGATCTGGCGGTTATCGAGCAGGCGCGCGATCTGTTCGTTGGGCTGTACCGTCTGGAAGTTCTCCACATAGGTCTTGGTGATCGTGCCGTCGAAGGGTGCCCTGAGGTTGGTGTAGTCCAGGCGGTCCCGGGAGGCGTCCACCTCGGCCTCCAGCGAAGCGATACCCGCGCGCGCCTTGTCCTGGGCCTCGCGCTTGCGTACCACCGCCACCTCGCTGGTGGCCCCGGGGTCTTCCTTGAAGATCCGCAACTCCCGCTGATACTCACTGATCGCCCGCCGGAGTTCGGCCTTCTGATTGTCCAGGCGCCCCTGGGTATTGCGTAGTTCCACCTCGTAGTCCCGCGGATCGATGCGCGCGATGAGATCCCCCTGGGCAACCTGGTCTCCGACGTTGACGGGGCGCTCGATCAGCGGTCCGCCCACCCGGAACGAGAGGTCCACTTCCTGGGCGGCGCGCGCCTTGCCCGGGACATAGCTGTTGTCCAGGGTCTCGAGTTCACCGACCTTCATGGCCTTGACAGGGCGGACCGGTTCGACCCGTTCGGCTTCCTGCTTTTCACATCCGCCCGTCAGGACGAGAAAACATAGGGTTGCGGCGATACCGGCGGAACGCAATACGCGCGCAAAATAATGCGGGGATTCGACCATCTATGTCTTCCTGATCTCGTTGTTCGGGAACCGCTTGTGGGTGGATTGTAGCCAATCGGACGTTTCCCTGCCCGCGCCGCAAGAGTGATAAACTCCACCCGCAGGCGATCCACTCGCAAGTTCCCAACGTCAGCACCGACAGGTCTCACCAAACCATGACGAACGGAAAACCAAACGATGACGAACGGAAGGAAGGACCGCTCGGCCAGAACACCCATCGCACAACTGCGGCGCGCGCTCGATCGGGGTAAACCGAAACGGCTCCGGCACATCCTGCGCGAGACGCATCCCGCCAAGGCCGCCGCGATTCTCGAATCGCTTCCCGTCGATCAGCGGCGAGCGGTATGGCGCGCAGTGGATTCCAGGACACGGACCGGAATCGGCGCTTACCTTCCGTCGAACCTCTTGCCGGAACTCGATGACAAGCCGCTGCCGACTCTCCCGGAGGAGGATACCAAACCTGAAGGCATGACCGAACTCGAGTCGCTCCGCGAGGCGCTGGAACAGGACCGGCCGGAGCGCATCCGGGATTTGTTACAGGGAGCTCACGCCGGCAAGATCGCTGCGCTTCTCGAGGCGCTGCCGTCCTCGGAACGCGGTGCCGTCTGGGCGTTGCTTGGCAAGGAAACCGCCGGGAAAGTTCTGGTCCACCTCCACGAGACGGTGCGTCGCGGGCTGGTCGAGCGGACACCGATGCCCGACCTGATCGCCACCGTCTCAGGCATGGAACTCGACGACCTCGTCGACCTGATCCAGGACCTCTCGGCGTCAACGGGTCGCGCCCTGCTACAGGCGCTGGACGAGGAGAAGGCCAGAAACATCCGGCTGATGCTTTCCTATCCGGAGGACAGCGCCGGCGGGCTCATGAACACCGACTTCATCTCGGTGCGCGCGGACGTTACGCTGAACGCGGTACTGCGCTATTTGAGACTGTTCGAGGAGCTGCCGGACCATACCGACAAGCTGATGGTCGTCGACCTGGACGGCCACTACCGCGGAGTGTTGCGCATCAAGCGCCTGCTCACCACGCAACCCGGGAAACGCGTGGAGTCCATCATGGAAACGGACTTCGAACCCGTTCCCGTTGACCTGCCGGTTCATGACATCGCCATGCGTTTCGAGGATGAAGACCTGATCTCCGTGCCGGTCACCGGCGAGGACGGTATGCTGCGCGGCCGCATCACGATCGACGACGTGGTCGACGTGATTCGCGACGAGGCCGATCGCACCATCATGGGCGCGGCCGGCCTGGGAACCGAGGAAGACATGTTCGCGCCGGTGCTGACCAACGCACGCCGTCGCGCGCTCTGGCTTGGCATCAACCTGGTGACCGCCTTCCTGGCGGCCTGGGTCATCGGACTGTTCGAGGGGACGCTGCAGAAGATCGTCGCTCTGGCCGTGCTCATGCCGATCGTCGCCAGTATGGGGGGCATCGCCGGTAGTCAGACGCTCACACTGATGATTCGCGGCATGGCGCTCGGCAACATACAGAAGGGCAATACCGCACTGGTACTGTTCAAGGAAATCGGGATCGGCATCCTCAACGGCCTGCTCTGGGCGCTGGTGGTGGGTGCACTCGCCTGGGTCTGGTTCGGAAACGCGGAAATCGGTGGCATCATCGCGATCGCGATCCTGCTGAACCTGATCTGCGCATCTCTTGCCGGAGTCACGATACCGTTGAGCCTGCGCTGGATGGGCATCGACCCTGCCCTGGCCGGCAGCGTCGTGTTGACGACGGTCACCGACGTCGTCGGATTCCTCGCCTTTCTCGGACTCGCCACCCTGCTGCTGCTCTAGCGCACCCACAGTTTCGACTCGTTCCTACTCCCGATTGTCCGGTATACCCCGGGAACCGGTTCCCCGATTTTCCTTTTTCGGCGTACGTGGTATTTTTCTTCTTTTTCGGGACGCAAATTCACCCTGCCCGGCTTGAGTGGGTGTTCTTGCGACTTACCAACGGAGGAACCATGAGTCAGAAGTCCCCACGCCACACAGGTGTCCTGGGTATCGGGGAGTCGGCGCAGATCGGCGAGCCCCGCCCCTCGACTGCTGCGGCCAGCAAGGTCGAACTCGGGCTTGCCAGAAGACTACTCGAACGACTCGATTGCGACGACGTGGATCTGGTCCTGTGGGACGACCAGAGAATCAGCCTTGGCACGAAAAATCCCGCGATCACGGTCCACCTGCGCGAGCGCGGTTGTCTCTATCGCCTGCTCGCGAACCCCGACCTGCACTTCGGTGACGACTACACCGCGGGTCGGATCACGGTCGAGGGTTCCCTGCTCGATCTCCTCGTCGAGGTCGGAAGAAGCCGGCGCGTCCGGACGGGCTCCGGACTCCTGCAGGCCTTCCATGCGCGATGGGTGAACCGCCCGAGTCCGAATTCGCTCAAGGGTTCGCGAGAGAACATTCATCACCACTACGATATCGGCAACGCGTTCTACCGGCTCTGGCTGGACAAGCGCATGGTGTACACCTGTGCCTATTTCCCCACGCCGGAAACAGGGCTCGAAGCCGCACAGGTCGCCAAATTCGATCACATCTCACGAAAACTGCGGCTGCGCCCGGGCGAGACGGTGGTCGAGGCCGGCTGCGGCTGGGGGGCGCTCGCCTTCCACATGGCCGAACGCTACGGCGTCAAGGTCCGCGCCTACAACATCTCGCGCGAGCAGATCGCCTACGCGCGGGAGCGGATCCGGGCTGCCGGGCTCGAAGACCGCGTGGAATACGTGCAGGACGACTACCGCAACATCGAGGGGACCTACGATGTCTTCGTGTCCGTCGGCATGCTGGAGCACGTGGGCACCAAGCAGTATCCCGAACTTGGATCCATTATCGACCGGGTACTGAAACCGCAAGGCAGGGGACTGATCCACAGCATCGGTCGCAACCGTGCCATTCCATTCAACGCCTGGACCGAGCGGCGGATCTTCCCCGGGGCCTACCCGCCGACGCTCGCCGAATGCAACCGCATCTTCGAGGACAGCGACCTTTCGGTGCTCGACGTGGAAAACCTTCGCCTGCACTACGCGAAGACACTGGAGCACTGGCTCGAGCGATACGAGGCCGACGTCGACACGGTCCGGGAGATGTTCGACGAGGTCTTCGTACGCGCCTGGCGGCTCTACCTCTCGGGGTCTATCGCGGCCTTCCTGGCGGGAAACCTGCAACTGTTCCAGATCGTCTTCACGCGGGGGGGTAACAACGATATCCCCTGGACACGCGAACACGTCTACCTCTCGGAGCAAGGCATTGGAGACCGTTGAGGTCCTGATCGTCGGCGGCGGTCCGGCCGGCTCGACCTGCGCCTGGCAACTGTCCCGCCGCGGCATCGACTGCCTGGTGCTGGACAAGGCCCCGTTTCCGCGCACCAAGCTGTGCGCCGGTTGGATCACCCCCGAAGTGGTCGAAGACCTGGAACTCGCCGACTATCCACGCGGACTGCTGACCTTCGAGCGGATTCACGTGCACGCCAAGGGGCTGGGGTTTGCCCTGCGCGGTCCGCAGCATTCGATCCGGCGCTACGAGTTCGACGCCTGGCTCCTGGAACGGTCCGGCGCGCCGGTACACACCCACGAGGTTCGCCGGATCCGCCGGGAAGCCGGCTGGTACATCGTCGACGACACCTGGCGGACCCGTTACCTCGTCGGCGCGGGCGGCACCCGCTGCCCGGTGTACCGTGCGTTGTTTCGCGAGGCGAACCCGCGGGTCAAGGAACTGCAGGCAGCCACACTCGAGCACGAATTCCCGTTTGAGTGGAAGGAGGGGAATTGCCACCTCTGGTTCTTCGACAAGGGGCTCCCGGGCTATTCCTGGTACGTCCCGAAGACCGGAGGGCACCTGAATCTGGGCATCGGCGCCGCATCCGAGCGACTCAAACCCGGCGGTCGGAACATCAAGGTGCACTGGGAAGGTTTTCTCGACAAGTTGCGACGTCGCGGCGTCATCAACGGGGCAGAGCCGAAGCCCCGAGGGTACAGTTATTTCCTCCGCGGACCGGTCGAGGTCGTTCGTCGGGACAGTGCCTTCATTACGGGTGACGCGGCCGGGCTCGCTACGCGTGACATGTGCGAGGGGATCGGTCCCGCAGTCAAGAGCGGGATGATGGCCGCACGGGCGATCGCCGACGGCGCCACCTATCGGCTCGACGGCATCGACCGCCACAGCCTGGGCAATCCGCTGGCGGCCCGACTGCTGGACCACGCGTTCACGAAAAGCAAGGGGTGAAACCGGTCTCCGAGATGAGGCCCTTTCTCTGTGCGGTATTCATCCCGGCCCTGCTGTGCAGCGCGTGCAGCCGAACGCCGCAAATCACGCCACTGTCCGACGACGCGGTCATCGTGGCATTCGGCGACAGCCTGACGCAGGGGATCGGCGCCGACGACGAACACGCCTACCCCGAACTCCTTCAGAAAAGGATCGGGGTTACCGTGGTCAACGAAGGGATCTCGGGAGAGATTACCGCCGCAGGGCTGGCAAGGTTACCAGGCGTGCTCGCCGCCCACAATCCCGATCTCGTCATCCTGCTGCATGGCGGGAACGACATACTGCGTAAACTACCCCGCGGCGAAACACGCGAAAACCTGCAGTCGATGATCGATCAGATTCGGGACAGTGGTGCGGACGTCGTACTGATCGGGGTTCCCGAGTTCAATTTCTTCACGGATACCGCCCCGATCTACCGTGAGCTGGCGGAAGCCAACGCGCTACCCGCGCAACTCGAGATCCTCGCACGGCTCGAAAGAAAACCGCGGTACAAATCCGACGGCGTTCATCTCAACAATGACGGTTACGCCAAGCTGGCCGGCGCGATCCACGAATTGATAGCGGACGCCGGAGCGCTCTGAGCAGACCGTCCGGGCCCGCACCGCTCAATCCAGGTGCCGACCGGGAATCCTGGCCTCCCCTGGGGGATCCCTGAAAAGCAGAAAAGGCGATCGGTTCCGCATCCGTATGTCATGCGTCACGTGATTTCCTGCGGGTGTCGATTCACGCCCATTCATCTGTATCGCCGGAAACAGGCGGATGCCGGTTCCAGCTTTCAATATGGTGGTCCCAACACCTTGGTTCAGCGTCGCCTCGAGGTGGTACTTGGCGCTTATGAAGGTGGTGGGTTCAGCGATGGCTCCCCCGAGCTATTTCGGCTGCTGGCGGACGCGGCACTCCTTGAAGTTCCCATGAGAGAGATTGAATGTGCGGGGCGTGCTTATAACATGCCGCTGGTTCCGACCGCCCACACGCTGGCGCACGGGGCGGCACAGCGGCGGTGGTAGTGCAAATGAGGTAGCAAACTGGTCATTGGGATGAGAATCGTGGCGGCTTGTAGCCGAACAGCAGGCCGTATGCCATGTCCGCTGTAGAGGAACGCGCATAGATGATCTGGCACTGACTGTCAGATCGGGTCTGAGCTAATACAGATCATGACACTCATCAGACTTAGGCGATTGCCGGAAAATGACATACCAGATCGCGCCGGATTTTCGTTCGTCATCAAGACGCGACAACAGGCGCATAGTCGAACTATGTCACTGTTGTCGCAACACAGAGGACGGACGACAAAGACAAGCAGGATGGTATGTCATTTGACAGAAATTGCCTTAGAACTTGGTGGATGGGTTATGTGAATTTTCTTGGTCTAGGAGCCGGTCATACAAACATAGGCGTAAAATAAGCCCATTTTACCGACAGGTTCCTTCGAGAACGCCGAGGAAAGAGTCAGTTTTCGCCCGAATCTTTACGCCTGACCCACGCTCAGCGAGCTAGGCTCCAACCCGTGGTTTCCCACCATGAGCAGGGAGGGGGTGTCGTAATAGAAAATCCCCGTGCCCGGCGGGGAGAGCGAAGCGAGGGGCTGGGTCAGGGTGGGGGGCCTAGACGAATCTGGCGCCTGCAGCGCTCGATTTTGTGTATTCGGCCGGACTCAGGGGCTTTTGCGACACTCTTTGGAGGGGAAAGGTATTGCTCTGAGTGCCTTTCCGTTCGCTCCAACACGACGGAATCGGGGCACTCGGGGTCCTCCGAGACTCCGATAGTGAACGATCAGTTCACAGGCCAGGAGATCTACTTTCGACCTGTCGAACAACACCATTACCGCGGCGGTAACACCGAATGGGCGTCTGTTCCGTTGGCCCGCGGCTCGGTTGGTCTGCCCCGAACATAGCCCGAATGGCCAGGATCGCACACAAAGAAGATTTCGGTCATACCTACTCGCAGGGGTAGGAATGACGCATCGCCTGTGCAACCAGCGCGCTTCCGCTCAGATCCATCCAGGCGTCGTTCAACTTCAGGTAGGACTGGAGGGCGCCAGACACACTCGCCATCCGAGCTTCTCCGTCCGGCAAGCAGTACATGCGTGCATCGGGATTCGAGGATGCCACGAGGTCGTGCATCTCAATCATGCCGAGCAGAAACCCCATGCAGTGGACCGAAGACAGCAGCCCGGCATTCGACGCGGTGTCGGATAGACGGCCCTATTCCGAAGACGAACTGCAAGTGACACCCTGCCGCCATGACATCCATGCTTCGACTCATCTAAAGCCAAATAAAGGTATTTGATCGAACGCTCGATCGATCGGGATAGCCGCCGATCGCCACGGCACGTCAGGGTTCAGTCCAGCCGCGCCGAATTTCGTCAGACGCCAACCGTTTGGCGAGTCCGTTACAACGTGTGGCGGAACATACGAGTAGCGTTGGGGGTGCGAGTTGTTCGTCTTCATCACCTCCATTGCCTCCATTGCCGCTGCCGGTCCGCCAACCGCCAGCAGCTTTTTGTGTCGCTCCACAAGCCTCGGCTCCGCAGACGCCACTGATCGCTCAATGTCGACCTCTCATCGGGAAGGCCGCATCATGTGGCGTCGCGCCGTTATATATTCGATTCTGTGGATTGACCTCCATACTCCCACAACTTCCGCCGTCGGGAAGGTACTGCTCAACGGCGGTTTTTCAATCCTGCGACCCGTCCGGACAGGAACATCAAAGCGCAGCAACGAACCCCTGCGGTACGTTGCGCAAACACGACGTGGGTGCAATGCGCATCGGGTTTCGAAAGGACCCCCGATTCCCATTCTGGCGTGGTGGTCCTATTGGGTATTCGTCCACGAGGGACTACAATCGATCATAGCCTTCCCGAGCCGGGGGAGATTAGGCTGGGTGTGAAAGTGGCGTTCCGTGCCGCCGGCGTCGGCCTATTCGCCTTCCGTCGGCTCTATCAATCTCGCGCTCAACATCTGGTCGACCACGATTTCCATTTCATTCCTGTCTTCGCCGGTTTTTGTCCGCCGGGACTTCACCTGCAGTTTGCCGGTGACCGTGATGGGATCACCCTTGCGCAGATCCCGCATAGCTTCAGCAATCTTCCCGAACCCGAGAATGGTAAACCAGCGATTCTGTCTCTTCCCGTCATCCCTGCAACCGTGACAGACGATCGAGCCGGAGGCGATTGATTGCCCGGACGGCGTACCGATTGATTCCGCTTCATGATCGACAAATCCATAGGCACTGAAAAAAATCGACATGTCATCTACACCTTCGTAGCAGCCTGAGATCAGGAAGCCATACTTCAAGACAGCTTGGGTAGCACTCTAGTCACGCACGCATTCCATGCGTCGCCGAAACATGACACATGGTGGAATTGACTGACGAATGGTGTGATGCAATCAGGAAGGTCTCACTCGTGGACGGCGGTGTCCGCACACCATAGAGAGGTACAGATACAAAACAAGGTCGAGGGCATCATGTATGACGGTCGTGAACCCGGCGATCGGTTCTCGAATCGTATGTTTCAGCCGTCGACACGGTCCCTCGTGATAGAGCAACCCTCAAGCATAACTTTTGCAGATCCGGTACAGCGCCTCGATGGCATCGCGATCTGCAGCAAAACGGCAGTGCACCTCGCGCTGGCGCTCGAAGTACTTTCCCGTTTCCCGTGCTCCGATGGCCTCGGTGGCCAGCCAGACGGGTGTGCTGGCAGCCTGATCCGGTGTCTCGTGACCGCCGAATCCAAGGTCGCGGCTCAGGGCGGACACCACGTCGCCGGGGTGACAGGCGTTGACCGTTACCTGCGTTCCCTCGAATTGCTCGGCGAAAGCGACCGACAGCATCCGGTCAGCCTGCTTCGACTGTCGGTATACCGCGTCGTTGTCGTAATGCCGGCGCTCAAACTCGAGATCCGTCAGATCCAGTCCCCCGGCCCAGTAACTCGCCACATTGACGATACGTGCCGGTGCCGAGTTGATCAGGTGGTCTCTGAATGCGGCCACCATCCAGTAATAACCGAGCACGTTGGTGGCAAACTGGCGCTCGATACCTTCAGGGGTCTCTTCCCGCCGGCGCGGTGTCGTCGCGGCACTATTGACCAGCACATGAACGGGGCCGTTCCAGCGCTCGGCCAGGGCTGCGATGGAACTGCGCCGCGACAGATCGACAAGCTCATGACGAACCTTTCCGCTGCACACCAGGCGCCGAATATCCGCGACCGCTGCTTGCGCCCTCGATGGGTCGCGGCAGATCAGCACGACCTCATAGCCCGGAATCGCGGCGATATTTCGTGCAATCGCCTTTCCGATGGCGCCGGTCGCCCCAGTGACCAGGGCGACGGTACGGGAGTTGGAAGGGGGTATTGGATTCTTCGGGGCGGCCATGTTGTGTCAGTTGGTTAAAAGCTGCAGTCTGGACTTCATCGAAATCTGGAACGATTCTACTGCCGAAGTTACCCAGGCCGAGGCGCGCAGCGCATTCGCGCACTCCGCAGTGCTCGTGTTGACCGGGTGAAGTTCAATCGAAAGGCACCACTCGTCGCCCGCTTCCCACCTTCGGTCGGCATCGCCACACCACACGCGACGGAACATGCAACTATGACAGTGCGAGCTGATTCATCATCTCCTCCTCTATTGCCGCCGGCGGTTCACCAATCGTCGGCGGCTTTTTAATGCCAAGTCTCGGGCGTTTGGCCTATTCTTCATAGACATTCATGTTCCGCATTCGTAGTCGCCATGATCAGGCACCAAAAGACTGGGATGAACGGATGTACACCCTCGCGGCCGATCTGACCCTGCTGATCCACGTCGCCTATGTCGTTTTCGTCATTGGCGGCCAGGTATTGATTTTCGCGGGTTGGGCGCTCGGTTGGAACTGGACCCGTAATCGCACGTTCCGCTGGTTACACCTGGCGGCGATCGGGCTTGTCGCTTGGGAAGCCTGGACCGGCGCCGACTGTCCGTTGACGCTACTGGAGAATTATTGGCGCAGGTTGGCCGGATTGTCGGACTATCCGGACAGCTTCATCGCGCACTGGACGCACCGCTATCTGTACTACTCCATCCCCGAGTGGGTGTTCATTCTTGCTTATTCCCTCTTTGCCCTTCTGATATTGATCACATTCATCGCCTACCCGCCACGTAAACCCGATTGTTCTCTTCACCACCCTGCAGACCACACTTCGCGCCGATGATGGTATGTCGATGCGCGACTGACCTCATCGGCGCTGGCAAATATATCGGACCTTGTCAGGATTCGCGACTTTCTGGTGGATACCGCGCTGCCACGTGGTTGTCCCCGGTATCTACAGGATGCTAACGATTCTCCCAGGCGATCGTAACTTCTCAATAAGTCGGGGCAACGAGATCAACAAGCTACGAAATTGAGTTAGAATCTGCTGTAAGCTTCTTGCCTAGTAGCGCGTCCCATAAGTCCTGCTCGCTTCTTCGGCAATACAAGACCTGCGTAATCAAGAAGAAATAAACCCGTAAATGCACTATAATCCGTGTTACACAGCAGGGATATGGCTGCATTATACTATTAATGGGTTTATTGCAAGACGGAGGCGCAGG
>JAJDOJ010000148.1 GCA_022340215.1 Gammaproteobacteria bacterium | reverse complement strand
ACGGACTTGAAAGGAAAGCCGGGCCACTTGTAGCTGGTACCGCCGGCAACGGCGGCCATCGCGTCACGGTCCAGGGTCTTGCTCTCGGCGAGGTCTTTGATCATCAACATGGCGTAGTCTCCTGAGTGTGGCGTATCGGTTTTCAAGGGTGATGAACGATCATGCGTCCATGTCCTGAATAACGCAGCATGTGTGCCAAAATTGCCTAGTCTCGGCGAAGGCGGAAATAACTTACTGTTTAGTCATGGGAAAAATGCTTCTTCCCAGGAGGAGGCAGTCGCGCTCCCGAGCAGTGATGACGGGTTTCTGTTGCTTTCTCAATAACATGTACGGGGGAACTGTTGCGCAGGTTCCGTCTTTTTCCGTTTGCGGGCGTTGACCTGCGATCCCGGGAGCCGGTGTCGTTTTAGTCGGTTCTCCGGGTCTTGTCCGGCCAGGGTCCGCTGCCCGGTTCGAATGATCCATGTAAACTTTGTACCGGGTCCCGGCGCCGTCACGGGATCTTTGCGGCCAAAACCAACTGAACCCGCCCCGGCGAGTGTCTGATGGAAATCGATCACCTCAAACAGCTATACCGAGGTAAGGTCCGGGACCTGTTCGAGGTGGATGACGAACATATGCTGATCGTCACATCGGACCGGATCTCCGCATTCGACGTGATCCTGCCGACCCCGATCCCGGGTAAAGGTGAGGTCCTGACGGAGATCTCGAATTTCTGGTTCGCCAGGATGCGCGACCTGGTACCGAATCACCTGTGCGAAATCCCGCTCGACTCGGTAATCGGCGACCCCGAACTGCGGTGCTTCCTTGCGCCGCGAAGTGTCATCGCGCGTCGGCTGAAGTCCCTGCCCGTGGAAGCCATCGTGCGTGGCTATCTCATCGGCTCCGGCTGGAAGGACTACCAGCGCAATGGAAGCCTGTGTGGTATCCGGCTCCCCAGGGGGTTGCGACAGGCGGACAGGCTCCCTGAGCCGCTGTTTACCCCGTCGACCAAGGCGGAGGTGGGGGACCACGATGTCAATATCGATTTCGACCGGGCAGCGGCAATCGTGGGGGCGGCAACGGCCGGGCGGATTCGGGAGCTGAGCCTGGAGATCTACCGGCGGGCTGCCGACTACGCCCTGGGCCGGGGCATCATCATCGCCGACACCAAATTCGAGTTCGGCCTGGACGCCGATGGCGAGGTGGTGCTGATCGACGAGGTGCTGACCCCGGACTCCTCGCGATTCTGGCCAGCGGAGAGCTACCGTCCGGGGACCAGTCCCCCGAGCTTCGACAAGCAATTCGTCCGCGACTACCTGGAAACGCTGGACTGGGACAAGCGACCGCCCGCTCCGGCGCTGCCTGACGTCATCGTGAAGAAGACCGGAGAGAAATACCGCCAGGCGCTCACTCTGCTTACCGCCTGAGGAGACCCGGAACGATGCGCGAACAAGCCGTCGAAAAAAGGAAACGGTATTCATAGTGGTGTAATATAAGAATAGTAGAATATACTTAATATTAAACTTTACGCTCGGTGGGTGTCGGCTGGAGGCCGCCGCTCGACCAGGCAGAGGATGTAAGTATGTGTTTTGACTGTCTAACGGTTGTCGGTATAGCAAGTTCGGTGGTACTGGTCGGGTTTATCCTGTGGATGTGCCGCGGCGGCTGCGGTCAGGGCTAGGGCCGAGTCTGGCACGAGCGTTTGTTCGGAATTTCGTTAGCCGCCCCAGGTGCAGGGAAAGATGCGCTCCTCGGGCACGTATTGCCCCAGTTCCTCGAGACAGACCCGGCGCATCGCCGTCTCGGCGTCCTCGCCATAGGACACCATGCCACCGCGCTCGACCAGGGGCCCGGCGAACAGCGGTTCGTCCGGGTAGAGCGAGCGCAGGTTTCGGAAATAGGTGCGCGGCAGCCGGAAGGGGCCGAGGCTGACAGAGTGCAGGGTCCGGGCGTCGACCCGCGCGAACAGCGCCTTCAACAGGGCACGGTAACCCCCCCGGTAACCGTCGTGGAGGATCAGCGGGTCGAGTCGCAGGCCGGTTGGCCAGCCCGCGGCCTGGACGCGTGCCATGGCGTCGATGCGGGCCTCCGGCGAGGGCGTCCTGTGTTCCAGAGATGCTGCCACTTTCCCCGGCGAGAGGCTGAAGGCCACGACCACGTTCTCGAGCGGTCGGCGGCAGAGCAGGCTGCGGACCTGGGTGCTCTTGGTGCGGATCTCCAGGTGAGCCGACGGGTGCCGTTCGAGGAACGGCAGGAAATGCGCCACGAACCGGGTCACCGGCTCCCAGGCGAGGCTGTCGCAGTCGTACCCGGAAAAGAACCAGACCGGCTGGCCGCGATGGCGCGAGATCGTCGCGGACAGTTCCCGCGTGAAATCCTCGTAGTTGACGAAGACCACCTGGTGCGCCGAGCGATACATCCCCTGAAGGAAGCAGTAACGGCAGTCATAGACGCAGTTCAACATGTGCGAGAAGTAGTAACCGGGGCCTTCGCCGATGCGATAACCGTCCGGCGCTTCAAGCACGAGGCCATCGTGTTTTCTTGCCAGGATCGTCGCGGGGCGACGTTTCTGCAGGCGAAAGTTCTGCGACCGCGGGTTGAAGACCTCCGTGTACCTGTCACACGGGACAACAGTTGCGCGGGGAAAGCGTTTCAGTATCCCCAGCGCCGTGGGGTGATCGGCGACCGCATTCTCGACATAGATGTGGCGGGTCAATCTTTCTCTCCCCCGGGGTGGCACCGGGTTGTCCGCGCGCGCAACGCCTGGAGCAGCGCCTTCGCGGTGGTACGTGCCGGGAACTCCCCGGGATCCAGGGGACGGTCCGGTTGCAGCGCCCGCCACTGCCGCAGCAGCCACAGCAGCTGGTGTCGCTGCGTCACCGTGAAGCGCCATTTCGACAGGAACGCCTCGGTCTCCGGCGGCTCCGCATGAATGCGGTCGAGCTCCGAGGCGAGTTCGTGCAGTTGCTCCACGAACCGCGAGACGATGGGCATGGCATCCGATACCAGTGACTCGGCGAGCGCGGGTGTGACCCGCGACGGATCGTTGCCGGTATTGTCGGAGACGATCTTGATGCATTGCGCGAGTTCCGCACTGACGAAGCGCAGGGCGACGGGGTAGAAACCCGCGGCCTCCCTGTCGTAGATGTCCTGCGAGGAATAGCCCGTCTCCTGCCGATCCACGGTCCGCAGCGACGCGCTGGTGCAGGGGGGCTTCGTGATCTGGGGCGGATACCAGCGCCGCCCCGAGGTCGCATCCTCGATTCGATGGGCGACACGACTGGTTCCGGGCGGGAGCGATGCGTGCCCGCATACCCCGACGTTGAGCCACGTGGTGGTCCCCGGCGACGTCGCAGCGCCCCCGACCCATCCGGCCGCGGCCGCGGCCTGGACCTTGCCGACACCGCAGACCACCAGAATCGTCGCTTCTCCCTCGAACACCGGGAAGGGGAGGGTACCCTGTCTGGCCCGCAGATCGAATCGGTCGATCAGGGGGCGGGCCTCGGCATGCAGGGCGGTGACGATGTGAATCATGCGCTCGTAAAACCGCCGAATGGGGGCGCGAAGCGCGATTGCAGTCTCTCGCAGCGGGCCAGCAGATCGAGATTGCCGTGTTTTCGCGCGCCCCGGATGAGGATATCGGTTTTTTCGAGCAGGGTGTCGCGGGCCGCCGCCGCATCCGCATCACAGAGATCCCCCGTCTCGAGCAGCTTTTCGAGCGCGCGCAGGCGGAACCGGTCCATGGCCCGGTAGCGCCGGGACAACTGGTCGTCGTGACCGCCATACTTCGTGATCAGCCTGTCTTCGATATAGAGAACCGGGAAGCGGGCGCAGATCCGCAGCCATAGGTCGTAGTCCTCGCAGGCCGGGAGGTCTTCATCGAAGGTCCCTACCGTATCGAACACGCGGCGATGAATCATCGCGGCGGAGGGCGAGACCACGCAACGGGGCAGGCACTTGTCAAAGATCCGGCCACCGTGCTTGGCGTGTTTGCGCATCGGATTGACGCGCCGGCCCCGGCGAATCCACACCTCATCGGTGTGGCAGACGAGGAAATCGCTGCGGGCCGACAGGGCGTCACACTGGCGGGCCAGCTTCTCGGGACGCCAGGCGTCGTCCGAGTCGAGGAACGCGAGCCATCTGCCTCGAGCCTCACGAATCCCGCGGTTGCGCGCCGAACTGACCCCGCCGGTGGCCTGCCGCAGGTAGCGTATCCCGGGAAACCCGTTCACCAGGGTGCGGGTATCGTCCTCCGACCCGTCGTCGACGACGACGATCTCGCCGGGCGGCACCGTCTGGTCCAGAACCGATTCCAGCGCGCGTCCCAGGCAGTATGCGCGGTCGCGAGTGGGGATGACCACCGAGACGCCGGCGGGTCCGATCATCCCCGAGGCTCCACATCCCGCCGCGCGTCATTGGATCTGGCGGGCAGTATGTATAATACGCCGAGCACCTGCGCCGGTCGGCATTCCCGATCTTTCGGCAGGGACGTGATTCGAGGGAAACGCTTCGTGAGTATACTGATGGAACGCTTCGGCGTATTGCGCCTGATGCTGGCGGTACTGGTCCTTATCCTGGCGGCACTGTCGCCACTGGCGGGCGGAGAGATCGTGTACCAGGGCTGGGAGATCATCCCGACACTGATCGCGCCGGTCATCGTGCCGATCGTGTTCATGGGGGTGCTGCTCGACCTGCTGATGGCCCGCGTCTGGATGGTGGAGGCCGAACCCACCGTGCGGCGGCGTCTCAACGGCATCACGGTCCTGGATCTCATCCTCGTTGCAGTTCTGCTGCTCTCCTGGAGCGGCTATTTCCTCGAACTCGCCGACACGCATTGATTCGTGCGGCGGTGATCCCTTGTGCGGGATGGCCCCTGAACCCGGCTCCCTTTCAGGTAATGACCGTCGGTTTGTCACGCCCCGTGTAGTGACGGATGCCCCCGATCTCACCGGCTACCTCGATCAGGTCGATCAGGGCGGTCTGCGTCTCAAGGTCGTGCAGATCGGGATCGGCCTCGAAGCTCTCGATGTAGACCCTGAGCGTGGCGCCTTCGGTCCCCGTGCCGGACAGCCGGTACACGATCCGCGCCCCGTCCTCGAAGATGAGACGAATGCCCTGATGGGACGTCACGCTGCCGTCGACCGGATCGGTGTACTCGAAGTCGTCCGCCGTTTTGGCGATCCGCCCGGCGATGCGTTGTCCGCGTAAGCCGGGGAGTTTGCCCCGCAGAGCCTCTATCAGAGATTCCGCTGCATCCGCAGGCAGGCCTTCGTAGTCGTGACGCGAATAGTAGTTGCGACCGAACTGGCGCCAGTGCTTGCGTACGATGGCATCTACGGGTTCGCGCCTCGCGGCTAGCATGTTCAGCCAGAACAGCACCGCCCAGAGTCCGTCCTTTTCCCGAACGTGGTCGGACCCGGTTCCGAAGCTTTCTTCACCGCACAGGGTGATGCGCCCCTCGTCGAGCAGGTTGCCGAAGAACTTCCAGCCAGTAGGTGTCTCGTAGCACTCCACACCCAGCGCCTCGGCAACCCGGTCGGCGGCGCTGCTGGTGGGCATGGAGCGTGCGATGCCGCGAACGCCCATGCGGTAGCCCGGGAGCAGATGGGCGTTCGCGGCCATGACCGCGAGGCTGTCGCTCGGGGTGACGAAGAACCGCTTGCCGAGGATCATGTTCCGGTCGCCGTCCCCGTCGGCAGCGGCGCCGAAGTCCGGTCCATCCGACGAGTACAGGATCTCGACGAGTTCCTTGGCGTATACCAGATTGGGGTCCGGGTGCAGTCCGCCGAAGTCCTCCAGTGGTACGCCATTCATGACCGTGCCGGGTTCGGCACCGAGCATCTGTTCCAGTATCCGCGTCGCGTAGGGGCCCGTGACGGCATTCATCGCGTCAAAGCGCATCCGGAAGGGTCCCGAGTTGAACATCTGGTGAATCAGGTTGAAATCGAACAGTCCCTCCATCTGGCGCGCATAGTCGTCCACGGGGTCGATGACCTCGATGCGCGTCCCGTTCAGCTCGTGCTCGTCGTCGCTCGAGAGATCCACCTCACCGGCATCCAGCGTGCGGTAGCGGGTGATCTGCCGCGACTCGCGGTAGATGCGCTCGGTCAGCGACTCCGGCGCCGGTCCGCCGTTGGCGGCATTGAACTTGATACCGAAGTCCCCCTGCTCGCCGCCGGGGTTGTGGCTGGCCGAGAGGATGATGCCGCCGTCGGTTTGCCGTGAGCGGATCACGCAGGATGCCGCGGGTGTCGACAGCAGTCCGTCGCGGCCCACGATGACCCGCTCTGCACCGCTGGCTGCCGCCATCCTCAGGATGGTCCGGATCGCGGCGAGATTGTGGTAGCGCCCGTCGCCGCCGAGAACGAGTGTCTTGCCACCGAGGCCGCCGATGGTGTTGAAGATGGACTGAACGAAGTTTTCCAGATAGTGGGGTTGGCGGAACACGGAAACCCGTTTTCGCAGGCCAGACGTTCCTGGCTTCTGGTCCGGGAAGGGCCGGGTCTCGATGTCGATGGTATTCATCCGGAAAGTCTCCCAGTGTCGGTGAGCGAATCCCTGCGAGGTCGCGTACCGATATCGTGGGGTTTCCCGGGTGACGATGCAAGGGCGACGGACAGCAAAACGTCGCGGACAGGGGCCCCGCCCGGACCCGGGAGGCATGCGGCTATACTCTTTCAGACCTGTCGCAAGCTGCCTTCCATGAAACTGCGCACCCAGATCCTGGCCGTCCTGTTTCTCTTCGGTTTCACGCCGTTGATCCTGGCGCTCGCGCTCAATCTGCCGCTGGTGTTCGACCAGGTTCGGTTCCTGTACCAGACGGTCTATCTGCAGAGCCTGCGGGCGGATTTCCTGGATCTGGACCAGCACCTAGCCACACGCCGGGAGATGGTCCGCCTGCTGGCCAAGCTGCCGGAACCGGGGCTGTTCAGGAGCGCGGACGACGCGACCGACCGCACGTCGCTCGAGGCGGCCAGGGAACGCTATACCGAGTGGATCAACCGGCTGCTCGCCGACCAGGTCGATATCGTCCAGATCCTTTTCGTCGATGCAGACGGCAAGCCGGAATTCTGGCTGGATCGAGATCCATCGACGCACGACCTGAAACCCGTGAGCGAGCTACCGGAACCGCCCGACGCAAACTATCTCGAGAAAGGGCTCGGCTTGCGACCCGGGGGGGTCCTGCCCAGCCCCATCATGATCAACGACGAGGCCAGCGCGCACGATCCGACCCGCCTGATGACCCTGAGCATGATCAGCCCCGTGTTCCCGACACCGGAACTGAACTATGGGACCGCCCCGCTGGGCGCGGTGGTCATACAGGTCGATATCGGCGGCCTTGCGCGTATCTACCGAAATACTTACTGGGTTCGCGCCGGGGGCGAGTATCTGGGAGACAGTCTGCGCGACGGCGCGGGAAACGATGCCTTTGCGCACTTCCCGGGACTGGAAGCCATTTTCGCAAACCGGACGATGGCGTTGTGGAAGGGAGGGTCGTCGCGGCACGTCATCTGGATCCCGCTGTTCGCGACCGCCGAGGGCGAACCGCTCTGGGTCGGGCGCTCTGTCGACATTTCGCCCATCGACCGCATCGGGCGGGAGATCACCCTGCGCGTCGGCATCATCATGGGGGTGCTGGTGATTGCCATCGCGTTGATCGCCCGCGGAATAGCGGGGCGCCTGGAGCGGATGAGCGGGCAGATGATCAGAGGGCTCGAGCAGGTGCTGTCCGAAAACCGTCCGGTGACGTTCCGCTGGAAGGGCGCGCAGGAGATCCGCACGCTGGGCGACGCGCTAACCCGCCTCGCCAGCACCCATGCGGAAAACAACGAGGCACTGAAGGCGCACGCGCGCGAACTCGAGGAGAGCAATCGCTACAAGTCCGAATTCCTTGCCAACGTGAGCCACGAGCTGCGCACGCCGCTCAATTCGATCCTCCTGCTCTCGAAGTTGTTGAGCGAATCGCAGGACCCGGCGCTTTCGGAAGAGCAGGTTCGCCAGGCCCGCGTCATCCACACCGCCGGCGGCGATCTCATCGCGATGATCGACAACATCCTGGACCTCTCCCGCATCGAGGCCCGAAAGAGTGTGGTGCACCTGGCCCAGGTCCCGCTGGACGCCCTGCTGGACGCCTTGCAGAATCTTTTCGCGCCGCAATTCAGGGATAAGGGACTGGACCTGGATTTCATCCTGGAGCCAGATGCCCCTCGGGAGGTGTACAGCGATGTCGAGAAGATCAGCCAGATACTGCGCAATTTTCTCTCCAACGCCTTCAAGTTCACGCGCGAGGGAGGTGTCACGGTCAGGTTCTCGTTGAATCGCGACGACGCTTCGGGCCAGCGCCCGCTGCGAATCAGCGTCAGCGATTCAGGTATCGGCATTTCCGAGGAGAAACAGGGCATCGTATTCGAGCCTTTCGAACAGGTGGATGGCTCGATCCGTCGCCGCTACGGTGGGACCGGATTGGGGCTCGCGATCAGTCGGGAGTTTGCCAGAATGTTGAACGGTGCGATCGAACTGCAAAGCGAAGAGGGAAGGGGATCGACATTTTCGCTGGTTTTACCGCTTGCCATCGATCGTGAGCAGAACACGGATCCCGAAGTGGAATGGGTCGAGAGGGAGGCCGACACCCGTTCGCCTGAAGTCCCGGAAAGACAACGCGCAGAAAAATACGCCGACGCCGGTCTGCTGGTCATCGAACGGGACATGGACAGGCTGATGCGACTCGTGACGATACTGGAAAGGTCGGGGTTTCGTGTGACCGCGGCGGCGGACGTCGAGGAGGCCGCCGAAGCCATCGCCGGGGGCGATACCTTTTGCGCCGTGCTGGTGGATATAATGGACACAGACGAACGCGACACCGTCAAGGCCGTTCGTGTCCTGCCGGGGATGGAGGATATTCCGGTTGTCGTCTACGGTGAAACGCAGAACGCGGAAGCCCCGCAAGGCGGGGCGGGCGTGGACGCGTGGCTGTCCGACCCCTTCGATGAAAAGCTGCTTCTAAACGCGCTGGAGAAACTGGTTGGTCCAGGGGATGCCGACAACGGATAGCACCGTAAAAGACGGCCGGTATGCGGAATTCAAGCTGCTGCTGGTGGACGACAACGCGAATAACCTGTTCGCGCTCAAGTCGCTGATTGCCAAGCATGTCGATGCCGAGGTCCTCGAGGCGAGTTCCGGCAAGGAGGCGATCGAGATGGCGCTGTCGACACCGGGAATCGATCTGGTCATTCTGGACGTGCAGATGCCGGAGATGGATGGCTTCCAGACGGCGACGATGCTCAAGGTCCGCAAGAAGACCCGCGACATTCCCGTTATCTTTCTCACGGCCGCCTTCAAGACACACGAGTTCCAGCGCAAGGGTTATTCGGTCGGCGCGGTCGACTACCTGCTCAAACCGATCGACGACAATCTGCTCATCAACAAGATCAGTACCTATTTCAGGCTGATCGACAAGGAGCGGCGACTGAACCAGATCCTCGAGGAGCAGGTCGCCAGACGCACCGAGGAGCTCAACCAGGCCCGCCAGTATCTTGAGAACATCATCACCACCATGGGCGAGGCGCTGCTCGTCCTGACCCCCGACGGCGTCATCAAGTCCGTGAACCCGGCCGCCTGTCGCATGCTCGAGTACGAGGTCGATGAACTTCTTGGGATGGCCATCGGGGACGTCTTCGAGGAGGACGAGGACACCCAGGCTGGCGCCTTCATGGGGACATGGCTGGAGGCCCTGGTGCGAAGCGGCGTCCTGACCAGTATCGACGCGCGGTTCATCGCCAGTGACGGATGCAGGGTGCCGATCCAGCTCACCCGCACCGCCATGAAGGACCCCGGCGGCGCCATTACCGATATCATCTGCATCGCCAAGGACATGTCCGGGTACGTGCGAGAGAATGAGGAACTGCCCGCCGAGGCAGCCAAGCCGCGATGACCGAATCGCATTGACCGAATTGGGTAACAATCTGCCGGAGATCAAAGATGACCGAGCTACCGCCGCCGGACCCGACCGACGCCGGCGCCGCTTTGACCGCAAATGCGCTCAAGGCGATGGCCCATCCCCTGAGGTGGAGAATTTTGTGCACACTCGAGGATCAGGAGATGTCCGTCGGGGAGATCGTCGAGAAGACGGGGACCACGCAGAGCAACATCTCTCAGCACCTGGACCAGTTGAAGAACAAGCACATCCTCGAGTCGCGGAAGGAGGCCAACCGGGTCTACTACCGCATCCGGAACGAACAGCTCCTGATGCTGATCGGTAACATGCGCAACGTGCTTTGTCCCGCGAACCTGCAGGACCCGCCTCCTGAGGATTAGTCCAGCAGATCTCCAGCAATTCCCCTTGCCCGGGTTCGAACTGTGGAGATTCGGAACGAACGCATCCCAAGGGGGCTGTTGACGCCATGCACCCCGGTGCGACTCCCAACCCTCGCTGAGTTTCGCGCATGGCACTCTCGCTGATCTGGGCCGGTTTCTTCTTCGTCGCGGCAGTGGCCGCGCTCTATCAGTGGTTGTGGGTCGGTTCCGGAGACGTGTTCTCGCTGATGGTCGACGCCACTTACGAGATGGCCTCCCTGGCCGTGGAGATCTCGATCGGCCTGATCGGTGTACTCTGCCTTTGGATGGGGTTGTTCCGAATTGCGGAAAAGGCGGGACTGATTGCGGTATTCGCCCGGCTGCTCGATCCGTTCTTCCGCCGACTCATGCCCGGGGTGCCCGCGGGCCATGCCGCGCAGGGGTCGGTGACGATGAACCTGGCCGCCAACCTGCTCGGGCTCGACAATGCCGCGACTCCGATGGGCCTGAAGGCCATGCAGGACCTGCAGGAACTCAATGCGTGCAAGGAGACGGCCACCGACGCGCAGATCCTCTTCCTCGTCCTCAACACCTCGTCGGTGACCCTGCTGCCGGTGACCATCTTTCTGTATCGCGCGCAGCAGGGATCAGCGGATCCGACCGCGGTGTTCGTGCCGATCCTGCTGGCCACCTCCGCATCCACGCTTACCGGTCTGCTGTCGGTCGCCTGGTTCCAGAGGCTGCACGTGCGGGACCCCGTTGTCCTCGCCTACGCCGGCGGGTTCACGCTGATCATGGCGGGGTTGCTGACCTGGCTGGCACAACTGACCCCGGAGGAACTGTCCGCCACCTCCGGGCTGATCGGTAATCTGGTGCTGTTCTGCGTCGTCATCGCGTTCATCGGCGCCGGCGCGTGGCAGCGGGTGGGGGTCTACGATCGGTTTATCGAGGGGGCGCGACAGGGATTCGATGTTGCCGTCGGCCTGATTCCCTATCTCGTCGCCATGCTGGTCGCCATCGGCGTCTTCCGGGCAAGTGGGGCGATGGACGCAGCCATCGCCATGCTGGCGGCGGCCGTCTCGGCCTTAGGCGCGGACACGGGTTTCGTCGACGCCCTGCCGACCGCGCTGATGAAACCCCTGAGCGGCAGTGGGGCGCGGGCCATGATGCTGGAGACGATGAATGCGCACGGCGTCGATTCGTTTCCGGCGACCCTCGCGGCGATCGTACAGGGGAGCACGGAAACGACCTTCTACGTGCTGGCCGTCTATTTCGGCAGTGTCGGGATCCGCAACGTCCGGCACGCCGTGACCTGCGGCCTGCTGGCGGATGCCGCGGGCATCGCGACCGCGATCGCGGTGGGTTACTGGTTCTTCGGCTGAGCCGCGGTTCCGGGTTCTGCTGCGACTTCGCTGCGATACACGGTCTCCAGTCCCTCAATCGTGCGTTCCGCTTCTCTGACCATCATGTGCCTCAGCATCCAGACGTCCAGGCCGGGTGGCATCCAGAAGGCCGGCACGAGCTCTGAGTCGAAACGCAGGCGGGTCGTACCCGGCGACCCCGCTTCGAACCGCCATCGCGCGTGACCCTCGCTGAAGTGGCCGGTGTGCGGCACCAGGGTCGCTTCCAGCGAGTCGACGGGGCGCCCAATCATGTCCTGGGTCTGTCCGAGTGTCGCGCAGAACCACAACACGCAGAGCCGGGTCTCGGTGTAGACGCGATGGTGATGTTCGGACCAGCTCGCGACGATCCGGCTCTTACGCACCGCCGGATTGAGCCGGGCGAGATGGCCGTAGTCGGTCATTGCCGCGAAGACCGCTGCGGGCGGTGCGTCAATGCCTGCCCGAATCGAGGACAGGTAACGCCCGCCGTCACGCCAGACGCGGACCGATTCGATCTCTCCGCCCGATGCAGGGGCGGCGGCAAAGAGAACGACATATCCGAGAAGGGCCGCGACGACACGCACGGCTGGTTTCGAGGTGCCCCGCACCCCTGCGGGTGACGGCTCCACGATGGCAACCGTGCCCTGCCGAACGTGTTTCAGTCCAGTCCGCGTATCCGGTCCAGGACGTCCTGCGCATGTCCCTTGTGGGGCACGTTGAACATCGCCTCTCGCAGCTTGCCTTCCCGGTCGATGATGAACGTGGAGCGAATGATTCCCATGGCCGATTTGTCGCCCCGCTTGCTCTCCCGCCATACGCCATAGGCGTCGCAGACCTCGCCTTCGACGTCGGCCAGAAGGCGGACCGACAGCCCGTGCTTGTCCCGAAAGGTCGCGTGGCTCATGCAGTTGTCCTTGCTCACCCCGAGCACTACGGTATCCAGGGAATCGAACTCGTCCTGGAGATCGGTGAACTCCAGCGCCTCGATCGTGCAGCCCGAGGTGTCGTCCCTGGGATAGAAGAAGAGTACGACATTGTTTCTGTCCCGGTAATCGCCAAGGCTTACCTTGGTCATATCGGAGTCGGGTAACGAGAAGTCAGGTGCCTGCTGGCCAATCTCCATGGTGCACATCCTCCCTTGCGATCATTGTGGTTCAGCGCGGAATCATGCAACCGTTAACCTGCTTTGTAAACCGCTTCCCGTTACCCGATCCGGAGCCCCCGCACGCCTTCCCGGTGTCGGGTGCCACGTCTCATTCCCAGGGGGAGAAGCAGCGGGAGCAGCGCGAACAACGCCCCGCCGCCACCCGTACCGCCGACGCTATCGGAAGACTCTTCTGGTACATTTGTGACCTCGTTGCCCGTGCCACCGGTTGTGGGTTCACCGGATCCAGCCGCAGTATCACCGTTATCCGCGCTGGCGGTCAGCGTGATCGGCAAGGCCGGATTGGATGGATCGTTCGAGGGAATCACGAACTTCCCATCAAAGGTTCCGGTCTGCGTCGGGGCAAACAGGACCTCCAGGACGCAACCCTCGCCTTGTGCGAGGGCCAGCCCGCTGCAGGTATCGGAAGCGATGGAGAACGGGGCGTCAGGTCCGTCCGATTCTCCCCTCAGCCCGATTTGCAGCGGTGCCTTACCGGGATTCTCGACCCGCACGCCGAAACTCGTGGCTCTTCCCGGTACGGTTCTACCCAGGTCAAGTGCGCTGGATGAGACCAGGATTTCCGCATAGGCCGGAACGTCCTCAGCGCAGCTTCCACCACCTGCGAGTTCCCAACCCAGATCCTTGAGTACGCAAGGCGTGAGATCGAGGTTGGTGGAAGATCTCAGGTCGGCCGAGAGGCGGGGTTCCATCAAGGCGTTGGGGGCGAGTTCGGTATCCCAGTGTGAGAGGGAAGATCCCGGGCGAGGCGGATCGGGCGTATGCAGGACGACGCCGCCGCCGGCCTTCCCGGCAATCAGGTTCGAAGCGGCCGCGGCGACCGCCTCGCCGTCCCAGATCACATTTCCTGTATTGGTAGCGGAGATGGCACGCTGTTCGGCCGTCATCTGCACCCAGGTCTGCTGGTTCGACAGGTCACGAACGTAGCGGTCGAAGACCGTGGGTCGATTCCGGAAATAGCCGCCGGTGAGTTCGTTGGTGAATGTCTGGAAACCGAGCCCGTGTGCAATTTCGTGGAGGAGGACGTTGAGGAAGTCAAGACCGGTGCTCCCGGGCTGATGGTCCAGACCGTAATACCAGCTTCGTGCATTGTTCAGACACTCGGGATCATCGTCGAGTTTGCGGTTGAATACGGCGACGAGGTCTCCCTCCCCGGCACAACGGCTTCCCGGTTCCGAGCACAGATCCTTACCGGCGAGCGCATCGGCCAGCGCGGCTGGGTACCAGGTGTCGGGTTCGGGGGCACCGTAGAAATTCGAGAGCAGGATGGAGGTGGTTGCGCCGCCGAGCACGGCCATGTCTGACGTGCACTCGAGGGTGTCCGAAAACGACGCATCGACGACGATCTCGACCTCGCTCGCCAATACGTCGCCCCAGACGGTGACGGCGTGGTTCATGACATTGCGGCGCTGCTGACCCAGGGTGTTCCCCGGGTTTCCGGGCACCGGTAGTATCGGGGTGGTGTCATTGAAACCCTTGCCAGGTTCGTCGAGGTAGCGGATCGTGAAATCGGCCGCCAGCCCGCTGGTTCCGGCGAAGATCCCGGCCGCCAGGATAGCGGCATTCGCCAGCCTGCCGAGAGTCCGCGTGCGGCTCATCGGTCCTCGCCAGGGTATTCGGGGGTGTCACCCGCGCACTGCTCGGCAATCGAGCCGTCCGGGCAGGTGCTGATCCCGTGATACGGGACACTCGACGGTTCCGGGCGCACGGACACCGTACCGTCCGGCCAGGTGACCGGTTCGTGCAGCGATTCGCGATTGTTTTCAAGCGCCGGTTGATCTTCCTCGGCCGCTTCGGCGGGATTCTCCGCTTCGGGCTGTGGTGGCAGCAGTTCACCAGTCTGCGGATCGACAAAGACCCTCATGGCAGGGGTCGATCGCTCGGATTGGGGGTTCTCGATGCGCGGTTGCGCAGGCTCGGTGGATTCGGCCGGCGGATCGGTGCAGGCTGCGAGCAGCCCGCAGAGACAGATGAGCGACAGGCGGGACCGTGCCTGGAGACATCCGACTGACGGTTGGATTCGGTGGTCGGTCCTGACGATCATTGCTATCCCTCGGGTGGCAGGCGCCACGCTGAAGTGAACTACGAATGGCACCGATTTTGTCACAGGATCGGCGGAATTCCGACTTCGGGGTCAGGGGGACGAGGCGCCCGGCCGGGCGATCTCCGCTTTCCGGCGGGGAACATTCAACCGGGTGTGAGTCCTTCAGCCGGCCCGGGGGCCCTGTGGCCCCTTGTCGATGCGTCATCGTATCTCCCGGGCGGGGGGATTACCGTGAGGTGATTGGCAAACCGCGGGCGAGCCTGGGGCGTTCTCCGGAGATGTCCATCGCAACCCGCATGAACAGGGACTTGACGGGGGATAGGGCATCCGTGAGCGACAGTCCTGCGCTGCGAATCCATGTGACCGGCGGCAGGGTGCTCGCGAACAGGAGGTTGAAACCTTCCATCGCACGCATCATCAATTCATTGTCACCCCTGCGGGTCCGCTCGTAGCGACGCAATGTGGCGATGTGTCCGATATCACGGGTGGATCCGGCCAGGATCTCCGCCAGGGTGGCGGCATCCATGATCCCCAGATTCACGCCCTGGCCCGCGAGCGGATGGATGGTGTGCGCGGCATCGCCCGCCAGCGCGACGCGCGGTCTGACATAGGGCCGGGCCTGTCCCCCACGCAGCGGGAAGCCCGCTCGCCTGCCTGTGCCGAGAATCGACCCGAGGTAACCTTCGCTCGCCTCGTAAAGACGGTCGCAGAATTCCCCTTCCGACATCTCGAGCAGACGTCGCGCCTGTCCTTCGCTCGTCGTCCATACGATCGAACAATGCCGTTTGCCCAGGGGCAGCATCGCGACCGGTCCGTTCGGGAGGAAGCGCTGGTATGTGGTGCCCGAATGGGGGTGCTCGGTCTCCACCGTCGCCACGACGGCGCGTTGAAGGTAGTCGCGGGACTCGAAACCGATCCCCGCCAGTAGTCGAGTCGGGGATCGTGCCCCGTCCGCGCCGACCAGCAGTCTGGCCTCGATGCGCCTACCGTCGTCCAGTCCCACGTTGACCGCTTCGGGGGTGACCTCGAATCCCCGCAGGGAATTCGGACACAACCAGTGGACGGTATCCTGCGTCTTCAGTCGCTGTCGCAGTGCATCCTGAATCACCGGGTTCTCGATGATATGGCCGAGATGCGAGTGTCCCAGTTTCGCGGCCTCGAAGGTGATTGCGCCGCGCCCGGCGGCATCCCTGACGTGCATGCGCCGGTAGATGCAGGTCCTGCGCGCCTCGATCAGGGGCCAGACGCCCAGCGTCCTGAACACCGTCTCGGTGCCGGGGCTGATGGCGGAGACCCGAAGGTCGAATGGCGCCGCATCCCTGAACGGCGGCGGTTCGCGGTTTTCGATCACCGCCACACGGAAACCCGAGGCCGCGCAGGCGCTCGCGAATGTCGCGCCCACCATCCCGCCCCCCGACACCGCGATATCGACCTTCATTGCCCGTTTCTCAACGGAATACCGGCCGCGAGGCGCGGCAGGGGAAGCTGGATTCCCATGCCGACTCGGGCAAAGCGATGGCGAAGCGGGGGCACGGCGTCCAGGGTGACAAGGCCCAGGCTCCTTAGCGGCTTCAACAGCGACCAGGGATTGACGAACACCCGCGCCAGCGTGTCGGTGAAGCGGGTGGTGCGCGCCAGATCCGAGCGGAAACGGCGTTCGAATCGTCTGAGAAAGGCGGGATCGCCGGGGTCGCCGTCGAGGGTTACCTCGTCCACCAGCATCTCCGCGAGCAAGGCGATCTCCCGTAAGGCCAGATTGAATCCCTGCGCGCCGACCGGGTGCAGGCTGTGCGCGGCATTGCCGAGCAGGGCGATCCGTCCCTCGACCTGATGCCGGGCGCGCACCAGGCGCAGGGGGTAGGCGCTTCGCGAGCCCGCCTTCCTGAACTTGCCCAGCCGGTATCCGAAGCTGGACTGGAGCCGGTCAAGGAAGGTGTCGTCGTCCCAGGCCAGCACCTCGCCGACCCTGTCGTTGCGATGGGTCCAGACCAGTGACATTCGGTCTGCGTCCAGTGGCAGGAGCGCCATCGGCCCCGATGGGGTGAAGCGTTCGAAGGCGGTGAAATCGTGCGGGACCCCGGGTGTCACGTTGGTCACGACCGCGGTTTGTCCGTAGTCCTCGATATCGACCTCGATGCCCAGTCGTTTTCGGATCGACGACTCCGTACCGTCCGCTGCCACGACCAGACGCGCCGTCAGGTCCCGTGGTTCCTTCACGTCGTTGTCCTCGCACCGAAGTCTCGCCAGGTCGTCTGTCAGATGAAGTTCGACGACACGCCGTGGCGCCAGGAACGAGACATCGGACCGGTTCGCCAGCTCGCGATGCAGCAGCATGCCGATGTCCCGGGCCGTCGCCACGTAGCCGAGGGCCTCGACACCTTCCTCCTCGTGACGGAAACGCGTCGCGCCGAACCGGCCACGTTCGGAGACGTGAATCGTCCTGACGGGTGCGGCCGATCCGGCCAGACCGTCCCAAAGGCCGATCGCCGAGAGGATATTTCTCGAACTGAGGGAGAGGGCGATCGCGCGGTCTTCGTAGGCGGGCGTGTTTCCGGCGGTCGCGTCCGCCGCTTCGACGACGGCGATTCGCCACCTTCCGCCGGATAGCATGCACGCCAGCGAAGCCCCCACCATGCCCCCGCCAACGATGGCGATGTCGTATTCGCTCCCGGCGCTCATGGGTCCACCGCCGCGCCGGTCAGCACTGCGGTCATCCCCGGACGCGAAAAGGAAACCGGCGCCGCAGGCATCAGCCGCCGGCTCCCACCAGGGCCGATACCGCGTCCGGTTCCTTGACCAGGCCGTCGGTCAGTACCTGGTGACCCTCTCGAGTCACCAGGACATCGTCCTCGATGCGGACACCGATGTTCCACCAGCGTTTTGAGACACCCGTCGATCCCGCCGGGATGTAGATGCCCGGTTCGATGGTCAGTACCATGCCCGCCTCGAGCTGGCGCCATTGGCCGCTCAGGCGGTAGTCGCCGACATCGTGGACGTCGAGACCCAGCCAGTGACCGGTGCGGTGCATATAGAAACGACGGTAAGCCTCCTCGCGAACGAGCGTGCGCGGCTCGCCCTTCAGCAGACCCAGTTCGACCAGGCCCTTTGTCAGTATCCTGACGGCGGCTTTGTGGGGATCGTTCCAGTGATTCCCCGGCTTGACCTGCTTGATTGCCGCCAGCTGTGCCGCGAGCACGACCTCGTAGATCTCCCTCTGCGCGTCCGTGAAGCTGCCGTTGACTGGAAACGTTCGGGTGATGTCGGCGGCATAGCCCTCGTATTCGGCGCCCGCGTCGATCAGCAGGAGGTCGCCGTCGTTGAGCCGGTCGCTGTTCTCGGTATAGTGCAGGATACAGCCGTTTGCGCCGCCACCCACGATGGACGGGTAGGAATTCACCGTGCCGTGACGACCGAACTCGTAACTCAATTCGGCCTCGATCTCGAACTCGTGCCTGCCGGGGCGGCAGGACCGCATCGCGCGCTCGTGGGCCGCAACGGAGATGGCCGCCGCCTTCTTCATGGCCGCGATCTCGCTGCGTGACTTGTAGAGGCGCATGTCGTGTACGAGGTAGTCGAGCGCGACGAATTCATGCGGTGCGTGACTGCCGGCACGGACCCTGGCGCGAATCTGGTTGATCCAGTCCATCAGACGGCGATCGAAATCCCCGTACCGGCCCATGGTGTAGTAGACCCGGCGGCGGTCTTCGAGCAGTCCGGGTAGGATTTCGTCGATGTCGGAGATAGGGAAGCTGTCGTCCGCACCGTAGTCCGTCACGGCCGCGGCGGGACCCGCGCGTCGTCCGTGCCAGATCTCCTGCTCTGGGTCCTTGTCGCGACAGAACAGGATGAACTGGCCCTGGTCCCTGCCCGGCACCAGTACCGCGACCGCTTCCGGTTCCGTGAATCCGGTGAGATAGAGGAAATCACTGTCCTGACGGTAAGGGTGCTCGACGTCGCGATTCCGGATGCAGGTGGGTGCGGCGGGCAGGATCGCCACCGAACCCGGTTCCATGGCGCGCATCAGGTTCTTGCGCCTGCGTACGAATTCACCGGGGGTCATGGGCTTGGGTCCTCCTGGCACCTCATGCCGCTTCTCAATGGGGGATTGGATTACCGGATGTCCACAGCGTGGATTCCGGTGCTTCCGCGTGTACGAGTAACACGCCGATCCGCAGGAATTCCACCAGTTCGGTGTAGGCGACCTCGTTCTCTTCGGATTCCTCGTCCTCGATCGCGGTGCGGCTGAACTGCGCGATGTCCCGGACGATCTCAGCGCTGTCATCCGGTAGATCTGCGGGGTCTTTCAGTCCGGCGATCGCCAACCCGAATCCGTAGCCGAGGCTCCAGCGTTTCATCGCATCGACCCTCCCGGTCAGGGGTTCGTCTTCATCCGGCAACAGAAGCTGGAAGACGAGGTCCGGATCGTGGAACTGACGCCGTGTCTGCTCCCCCAGGCACTCGACGACCCTGAGCATCTCCGAGGCCAGCGCGTCGCCCGGTTCCAGGTCGCGCGCGATCTCCGCCATCCATCGTTCAGGTGGCGCTTCCCCATCGAGACTCAATACCCCGCAGATCAGACCGTGGCACTCCGATGCGTCCAGACCGGAGCCTGCCCGTTCCAGGGCCTCGTTGACGGATGCATGATCGGGGATCGGCATGCGCGTCATCATACCATCCGATCCACACAAGCCGGTACGGCACAAGGCGCCTCGGTTGACCGTCCCGGGAAGCCCGCCTAGTATTACACTGCCAGTTGGTATCGCGTTGGCACTTCACCGGACGGACGGGGGCAACATGAGCCGGCGAACACTTGAACAGAGTGCTGAGGAAGAGCTGCAAAGGCTCGAGGCCAGGATTAACGACCTGATCCGGTGCTGCGATCATTATCGCGAGGAGAATCGCCTGTTGAGAAAGCAGCAGGAGCATCTCGTCGCCGAGCGTGCCGCGCTGATCGACAAGAACGAGCACGCGAAGTCCCGGGTGGAGGCGATGGTCAATCGGCTCAAGTCCATGGAGCATGTGCAGTGAGTACCGATCAGGTATCGGTCACCGTCACCATCCTGGGTAAGGATTATCGTATTGGATGTCCTCGCGAGGAGCAGTCTTCACTGATCGCCTCGGCCAACTACCTCAATCAGCGGATGAAGGAAGTTCGCGACAGTGGCAAGGTCATCGGCGCCGACCGGCTCGCCGTCATGGTGGCCCTCAACATCGCCAACGAGATGCTCAACGAGCAGGCGGGTCGGGACGAATTCGGTAACACGGTGGGCGCGCGCCTGCGATCGCTGTGCGAGCGTATCGATATCGTGCTGGACGACGATTCCCGGCAGATGGAAGTCTGAGGGCCTTTGGCCTACAATCAGAGCCGGGGTGCCTCTGCGGTGTTCGATAGCTTCCGGGTGTATATCCTTGAGCCTATTTAATTGCACCGGGGATGAAATTGCGATGTCGATGTGCATATCCGCGCGCCGGAGAGCCTTAGACGTTACATGAAGTTCCCACCTGAGCCTCTGGTTCAAGGTCGATGGTTAGCGTCGGCGCGCGCGGAGCGCATCCCCTCCTTTCAAGCAGAATTCCCGATTGCGACTCGGTACCCTCGGTGCATCGTCGCATCCATCCGATCGGAAATTCTCAGTTCCAGACCTGGCCCTGATGCAATACTGGTTGTTCAAATCGGAACCCAACGAGTACAGCATTGATGACCTCAAGCGCGACAAGGTCACTCACTGGGACGGTGTGCGCAACTACCAGGCCCGCAACATGATGCGGGAGCAGATGGCCAAGGGCGATCTGGGCTTTTTTTACCACTCCAATTGCGCGGAGCCCGGAATCGTCGGCCTCCTTTCGATCGTGCGCGAGGGTTACCCCGACCACACGGCGTTCGACAGGGAGGATCCGCATTTCGATCCCAAGAGCGATCCCGAGGCACCGAGGTGGTTCATGGTGGACGTGCGCTACAAGCGCAAGCTCAAGCGCACGATCACCCTGAAGGAACTCAAGGAACACGCCGAGTTGTCGGACCTGGCCCTGGTCAGAAAGGGAAACCGGCTGTCGGTCATGCCCGTCTCCGCGGCTCACTGGGAGGACATACTCAGTCTCGAGTGATCCGAATCGACGCCGGATCTTTCTGTCCCTTCCTGCGAACCCTGAAAACCGGTCTGGTTCCCCGTCAATCGGCACCTGTCAATCAATGCAGGCGAACCCCTGGCCGGGCGCCTCGGTTGATGAGGTATCAGCCGAGGAACAGGCGGTAAACCGGGTTATCGGTTTCTTCCCAGCAAGGGTAACCGATCGATTTCAGCGTGGCCCTGAACGTAGCACGATCCGGTTCCGGGATCTGAATGCCGGCGAGAACGCGACCGTAGGCCGCGCCGTGGTTGCGGTAGTGAAACAGGCTGATGTTCCATATCTCTCCCAGTGCGGTGAGAAACTCCAGGAGCGCCCCCGGGCGCTCGGGAAATTCGAAGCGGTAAACCACCTCGTCTCCCACGCTCGTCGATGACCCGCCGACCATGTGGCGGACGTGAAGCTTGGCCATCTCGTTGTCTGTCATGTCGAGTACCGGATAACCCCTGGACTGCAGTCCGGAGATGATCCTGTCGCGCTCCTCGTCCCCGCCTGTCAGATGGATGCCGGCGAAGATCGTGGCGTCGCTCGGGTCGGAGTACCGGTAGTTGAACTCCGTGATGCTGCGTTTGCCGATAGCACGGCAGAAACTGCGGAAGCTTCCCTTCTTCTCGGGAATCGTGACCGCCAGCAGGGCCTCGGCACGCTCGCCGAGTTCGGCGCGTTCGGCGACGTGTCGCAGTCGATCGAAATTGATGTTGGCGCCGCTGTTGATCGCTACCAGGTCGCGGTCGCGCAGCCCTTCGCGCTCGACGTAACGTTTCATTCCCGCGACGGCGAGCGCCCCCGCCGGCTCAGACATGGCCCGGGTATCGTCGTAGATGTCCTTGATCGCGGCGCAGATCTCGTCGGTATCCACGATAATCACCTCATCGACATACTTGCGCGCTATGCGGAACGTCTCTTTCCCCACCTGGCGTACGGCCACGCCGTCGGCAAAGATGCCCACCATGTTCAGCGTGACGCGGCGGCCTTTACGCAAAGCCTCGTGCATGGAGGGGGCATCGTCGGGTTCGACACCGATGATCTTCACCTCGGGGCGCAACTGCTTGAACCATGCAGCGATGCCGGCGATCAGTCCGCCGCCGCCCACGGGAACGAAGATCGCCTCGATCGGGTCCGGATGTTGTCTCGCGATCTCCATGCCGATGGTTCCCTGGCCCGCGATCACATCGGCGTCGTCGTAGGGATGGATGAATGTCAGGTCCTGGGCCTGGGCGAGCTCCTGGGCATGGGTATAGGCATCGTCGTAGGTATCGCCATGCAGGAGGGTTCGCGCCCCGAGCGATATCACGGCACGCACCTTGATCGGCGGGGTGGTGCGAGGCATGACGATCACGGCTCGAACATCCAGTCTGCGGGCCGCCAGCGCGACACCTTGCGCGTGATTCCCGGCCGATGCCGCGATCACGCCCTTGGCGCGCAACGCCGGATCCAGGTGAAAGATCTTGTTGTACGCGCCGCGCAGCTTGAAGGAAAAGACCGATTGCAGGTCCTCGCGCTTCAGGTAGACGGCATTGCCGAGGCGGGCGGACAGCATCGGCGCGAGGTCCAGGCGCGATTCCACGGCCACATCGTAGACGCGCGCGTTGAGGATGCATTCGAGATAGTCTCTCGCCATGAGCGGGTGTCGGTCTCGGGATCGCGGTGAAGTATTCGGTGGAGCTGAGCCCCCGGATGCCGGCATGTCGTTTGTGGCGAAGTCGGGATGCTGTCGCTATTATGCCGCATTCTTTAAGGAAACCCTTAACAAACAACGGAGGGCCGTGGCGAAACGAGCCGCAGCCGTTCGGTCGGGAGTTTCCCTGCCATCAGCGAATCGAGGGAGCGGATATGAGTTCTGACGACAAAAAGAAGCGCGCCGCGGAAGCGGCCCTGGACTATATCGAGGTCGACGACGTGGTCGGGGTCGGGACGGGATCCACGGCCAACCACTTCATTGACGGTCTGGCACGAATCAAACACAAGATCGAGGGCGCGGTCGCCAGTTCGGAGGCCTCGGCCGAGCGGCTTCGCGGGCACGGGATCCCGGTGCTGGATCTGAATCATGTCGGGGACCTGCGGATCTACGTGGACGGCGCGGACGAGGCGACGCGCCATCTGCATCTCATCAAGGGCGGGGGCGGCGCCCTGACCCGGGAGAAGATCGTCGCGGGGGCGAGCGGGAAGTTCGTCTGCATCGCGGACGAATCGAAACTCGTCGGCGTGCTGGGGCGGTTTCCGTTACCCGTCGAGGTCATCCCGATGGCGCGAAGCTTCGTTGCCCGGGAGATCGTCAAGCGGGGAGGGAATCCGGAGCTGCGCGAGGGCTTCGTCACCGACAACGGCAACCGGATCCTGGACGTGCACGGTCTCGAGATCCTGGAGCCGGCGCGGCTGGAGGACGAACTGAACGACATCCCCGGTGTGGTCACCGTCGGGATCTTCGCGATCCGCCCGGCCGATGTCCTGATCCTCGGCAACGACAGCGGCGTGGAAACCCTCACGTAGCGCCGGCGTGTCTCCCGGCTGGGACATCGCAAAGTCGGGACCGTCACTGGGGTGTGTGAAGGCCGACACGAGCCTCCGTGGGACGCCGTGAATACCTCCCTGTAGGCTTGACGGTCGCTTCCCTGCGACCGACACCCACGGCGCCTCATGTCGGCCTTCCTCCCATCCCGGGCACAAAAAAAGGGGCGCCGGATGGCGCCCCTTTTCAGAGTGAAGCCTTAAGCCTGGGAGACAGACTCAGAACTTGATGCGGTAGCCCGCGGAAACGCCCCACTCGAACTCGTCGCTGACGACTCCAAGCTGGTAGCCGTGGCCCGAACCGCCGAGGTTGTAGAGCTCCCCAGAGGTGGAGTTTGTGTTGCCCTGGGCTGCCGCTCCGTTGCTTCCGGGCGCGATACCGGCGAGGGTGATGTAGGCCGCGGTGGACTTGCTCAGGTTGTGATCCCAGCCGAGCGCGAACATCAGGGCCTCGGTGTCGTCGATGTTCTCCTGCTCACCCGCATAGTAGACCTGGCCCTTCAGGACGTTCTTGCCCATCGTGTAGGCGAGGCCACCACCGGCGAGCCACTGGTTATTGTCCGTGCCGAGGATGTTGTTGTTGTACTGGAACAGGCCGGAGACCGTGAAGTTGTTCCAGCCGTACTTGGCCGCCACGCGGAGGTTCTGCGGGGCGTCGGCTTCGCCGCCGGTGGTGATAGCCGGGTTGAAGCCCTTGTCGTTGAACCAGTCGTAGCTCACCGCCGCGAACAGGCCGCCCTGATCGTAGATCAGCGCGGCGCTGATGGCGTTGTTGTCGTTGTCATCGTCATTCAGCTGACCGCCGGTTGCGGTGGTGACGCCACCGAGGTTGGCAATATAGGCGGCAAACACGTGTACGGGGCCGAAGTCCGGGGAGATGTAGCCGACGACCTGGTTGGCGCGCGCGTCGGAGAAGTTACCCGCGGTGATGGCGCGGTTCTGACCGAGCTGGCTACTCCAGAACAGGTCGACCTTGCGGCCGATGACCTTGGTCGGGGTGTCGTGACGGCCCATGACCAGGGTGCCGAAGGCGTCGTGCTTGAAGCCGGCGTACTGGTTACGATTACTGAGGCCCGCATTACTACCATTGCCCATATCGACCTCCCATTCGAACAGGTAGATGGCCGACAGGCTGTCGCTCAGTTCCTGGGCGCCCTTGACGCCGAAGCGCGAGGTGTTGCTCGAGGTGCGCAGCGCGTTGGTCTCGCTGTTGTCGATGTAGTCCAGGGAAATGTGTGCCTGACCGTAGAGGGTCGGGCCAGCCGCGGCGAAACCCGAGGTGGGTACTGCCATCGCGCCGGCGACGGCGATTGCGAGCAGATTCTTCTTCATGAGGGTTCTCCTGCGTGAATATTAGTATTTCAAAAACTGCTTAAGTACTATGTGGTGCGACGTTGGCCGCCACGACCGACATGGTCCTAGTTTACAACACGCATTCAAAAATGCAACACATGTGCGAATAAACAACAACGACTCAAACCCAGTGGCCATATTCTCGTGATAGGAGTCACACTTTTTCCTGGGAACACCGAGTAATTTGTCGTTTTTGTACACGCAGTGTAGCACAAATGGGACGAAAGATAGATCGAAATGTGGCGGGATTCGCATCCCCATCCGAAGTGCGTCGTGTGGTTTTTGCGCCCATGAACCTGACGGGTCCTTCCATGGCAGCGCCCGAGCCGGAATGTGGTATATATGCAACACGTAAAGGATCGGGCAGTACCGGTACGCCGGCGGGGTGGGTTTCGGGGCCGGGTGGGGGGGAATTGGCATCCGCCGCCATCCGGGCCCGCAGGGCAACGGCTATTTGTTGGCCCGATCTCCAATCAGGTCTTCGACGACCGAGGGGTCCGCCAGCGTCGAGGTGTCGCCCAGCGAGTCCAGCTCGTTCGCTGCCACCTTGCGCAGGATGCGCCGCATGATCTTGCCGGAGCGGGTCTTGGGGAGCCCCGGCGCCCACTGGATCACGTCGGGAGCGGCGAAGGGTCCAATCTCGCTGCGCACCAGGGACACCAGCTCCTTCTTCAGCGCGTCCGTCGGTTCGACCCCCCTCATCAGCGTGACGTAGGCATAGATCCCCTGGCCCTTGATGTCGTGCGGGTAGCCTACCACGGCGGCTTCGGCCACCTGTTCGTGAAGCACCAGGGCGCTTTCCACCTCGGCGGTCCCCATGCGGTGCCCGGAGACGTTGAGGACATCGTCGACCCTGCCGGTGATCCAGTAGTAGCCATCCTCGTCCCGCCGGCATCCGTCGCCGGTGAAATAGTAGCCCGGGTACATCTTGAAATAGGTGTCAACGAAACGCTCGTGGTCCCCGTACACGGTTCGCATCTGGCCGGGCCAGGGCCGGGTGATCACGAGGTTGCCGCTGGTCGCGCCCTCGAGCGTGTCGCCCTGCTCGTCGAGCAGGGCGGGGACGATACCGAAGAAAGGCCGTGTCGCCGAACCCGGTTTCAGTGCCGTGGCGCCGGGTAGCGGCGTGATCAGGATGCCGCCGGTTTCGGTCTGCCACCAGGTGTCGACGATGGGGCAGCGCCCGTCGCCGACCACGTCGTGGTACCACTCCCAGGCCTCGGGATTGATCGGCTCGCCGACGCTGCCCAGCAGCCGAAGGCTGGACCGGGAGGACTTTTTGACCGGTTCGTCGCCCAGCCCCATCAATGCGCGGATCGCGGTGGGGGCGGTATAGAAGGTGTTGACCCGGTGCTTATCGACCACCTGCCAGAACCGGCCGCCATCGGGGTAGGTCGGCACTCCCTCGAACATCAGGGTCGTTGCACCGTTGGCCATGGGTCCGTAGACGATATAGGAATGCCCGGTGACCCAGCCCACGTCCGCGGTACACCAGTAGATGTCCCCGTCGTGGTAGTCGAAGACGTACTTGTGCGTGATGGCGCAATAGAGCAGGTAACCGCCGGTGGTGTGCAGCACGCCCTTGGGTTTGCCGGTCGACCCCGAGGTGTAGAGGATGAACAGGGGATCCTCGGCGTCCATCTCCTCGGCCTGACATTCCGGGGAGGCCTTGTGCATGGCCTCGTGATACCAGAGGTCACGTGTGTCGTGCCAGGGAATGTCGCCGCCGGTATGCCTGACCGTGACCACGGTATGGACGTTGGGGCAATCCAGCAGGGCCTTGTCGGTATTGGCCTTCAAGGGTACAGGCCTGCCGCCGCGCACCCCCTCGTCGGCGGTAATCACCACTCGGCAATCGGAGTCCAGGATGCGATCCTTGAGCGCCTCGGGGGAGAAACCGCCAAAGACAATGGAGTGTACGGCGCCGATCCGGGTGCAGGCGAGCATGGCCACCGCGACCTCGGGGATCATCGGCATGTAGATGGACACCCGGTCGCCCCTGGCGACACCCCGCTCCTTGAGGGCGTTGGCGAACTTGCACACCTCGTGGTGCAGTTCCCGGTAGGTGAGCTTGCGATCCACGGTCGGGTCGTCGCTTTCCCAGATGATGGCCACCTGATCGCCGCGTGTTTCCAGGTGCCGGTCCAGACAGTTCCACGACACGTTCAGCTTGCCGCCCTCGAACCAGCGGATGTTCCCCTTGTTGAAGTCCCAGTCCAGCACCTTCTGCCACGGTTTGAACCAGGTGACGAAGTCGGAGGCCTGTTCCGACCAGTAACCCTCGGGGTCGTCGATGGATCGCCGATACATCTCCCGGTATTTCTCGTCGGTGATCCAGGCACGGGACGCAACGGATTCCGGGACGGGGTAAACTTTCTTGTCGGACATCTTGAGGACTCCTTTTTATTTGTCAGTGGGTCTTGCGATAGCGGGAACCGACTTCATCAATCGGCCCGCCATTCCCAGGTCAGACGCCAATGCTCGACGGGTGCTTTGTCATCGTCACTGGCGCCATTGCCTGGCACGGGATTACCTACAGCGACGAAAAGGGTGAGTCGGATTTCGTTCGGCTGCCGTTCGGGTGAATTGCGCTTGTGTTTTGTCTTCGTGTCGTTGGGATTGCAGAAGATCGTGTTACCGATCGCCGCACCCGGGCCGAGGTTGAAGAGGATTCCCCAACCCGCCGAGTGAATGGTCAGCGGCCCCACAACGGGTCCATGCCGAACAGGGCGAATATGTCGGCACCGATGCTCTCGGTCATGCCTACCGCGATCAGCCCGAGGATCGGCCCGACGACGACACCGGCGCGGGTCGGCCAGGGCACCGGCAGACCGCGATCAGGGCCGGCCACATCGGGACCCCGTAGGCCACGGCGAGACCGCCCAGGAGGACGAGGGCGTCGGTCGCCGTCGTGGCGACGACCAGCGCAGCCAGCACGATGACGATGACGCCGATTCGCCCGAAGAACTTCTGCTGGCCAGGCGCGGCGTTGGGCATCACGTATTTCGGTCTGCAACGGCGATTCTTGCGTAGTACACGCGGTTATGGCCTGACTACAGACAACAGTTCCCTAAACCGATTCCGGAGGCCATCCGATTTCTTTGTTGTTACGCCTTGCCGGTAGTCCCGGGCACAACGCACACGAACGGTCTGGCCCCTGAAAGGCCGGAATATACAATGATTAACGCGCCATCGCCAAAACTAATCGGCCGGCCTTGTGGGTTTCGCATCGGTTGATAATCCATGCCCATATTCATTCTTGCCGGAACCCTGATCCAGGGCGAGGGCAAGGCCGGGGTCGTACCCCCGCGGCCGGTTGTGACGCTCAACCTTCCGGCCTCCGGCAAACAAGAAAGGAGCACCGATGTCCCTGATCGGTCGTTGGCACCCGGTGGCCGGTCGGTGCCATTGCGGGATACGCATTTCCCACAATAGGCATAGCATTTGAACTCAGATAGAGTGGCATAGCATAACGCCGCCCTGAAGCGGAGTCCGAATCGGAGACGAGATCGCTATTCGGAGAATTAATTCATTAAAAAAGCGGCTGCTTGCGGCCACCAAGGGAAAATGCCTATGTTTGGATGTTGCCCGGAGGGCGTTATCTGCCTGGGTGCCGAGATTTGCGCACCGTCAGAGGTCTTACGCCATTGGTTCCACCGCCACCATGGCGCCGGTTTGTCGGTTGCGAGCGCCGATGAAGCGGTGATCTGCACCGATGTCAACGGCCTGATCCACTATTTGAACGGACCCTGCGCCGATCTGACCGGGTACAAACCCGAGCAACTGGTCGGAAGTTCGTTCAACTGTCGGTTCTCCGTCCTGAACGAGAGTATGGGCCGGACGGTCCTCGATCCGTTGTCGGCCTGTCTGGCCAGCGGCGAGATGGAAATCACGGGTAACGACGATGTATTAGTCGCCGAGGGGGGCAGGCGGATCCCGCTCGCTGGCACTGCATCTCCGTTGCGCGGGTCGGCGGACGAGCTGCACGGGGCGATCTTGATCTTCAGGGATGCGACCCCGACCCGCAGGTTGATGCGCCGAATCGCCTCTTCGGCCGAGTCCGGCCGTCGCTGGAAGGGAACGGACGAGCCCGCACTGGTGTGATCTGACCTGCCCCGCCGGGCCGGATTCGGCAAAACGGCGCTTCATGCCAAAGAGCGCCCCAGTCTGCCTCGGAAGCGGGTTGTCAGTTCGTTGTCCTTCCCCAGCATCCTGAACAGCGCATGCGCGCCGCGCAGGGCGGCCCCGTTCCTGAAGGTCCGGTTTTTCTCCAGAATCTCTATCAACAGCGTCAGCGCGCCATCGATATCGTCTCCCAGCAGTCTGACCGAGGCGAGCTGGAATCGGGCTTCCAGGTCGCCCGGCGCTTCACGGATGCGTTCGGCGAGGCTTGCGGCATCGGGGGCGTCGCGTGCCGTGACGACGAACTCCAGGTGCGCCGCCAGGTCCCGGACCTCGGAGTCCTCCTTGACCGCCGCGGGGGAGGCGGAGAGCAGGCGATGCGCCTCCTGCGGCCTGTCTTCCTGCCACAGGAGCTTTGCCATCGTCAGGGGCGCGCGGGCATCCGACGGGTCGTTGACCGCCGCCTCGGCGAGTTGCTGCATGCCGAGTTCGCGATCGCCCCGGTGGTAGGTTATGAGGGCGTTCCGGACGGGCTCGCCGTCGGGTGGGGCGATGTGCCGGCCGAGGATCGTCCTCAGATTGCGGTCCGACTGGTAGCCGTGGATCGTTTCCACGATCTCGCGATCGCGAAACAGCTTCATCGTCGGGACACTGGTGACCCCGTATTCCCGCGCCAGGCCGCCCTCCTTGTCCGTGTCGATATTGACCAGCAGCAGCCGACCACCGAAATCCGCGACCAGCGCCTCGAGCACCGGGAACAGCCGCAGGCACGGACCGGCGCCGCGTGACCAGTAGTTGACCAGCACGGGTCCAACCCGCGAGTTCGCCAGCACGATCTGGTCGAAGTTGTGTCGTATCCCTTCGACGATGTGCGGGGTGCCGGTTTGGGATGGTTGGGGCATTAACGGATTTCCCGGATCGGGCTACAACCAAGTGGGACGGTCGCATATTCTAGCAGCCCGCCGCGAAGAATGACGCCACCGGACGGGGCGTGTGTGCCGGGAAAACCTGTCCGTGACGGGTATTATATCATGGCTGGTCAGATCTACGGATCGTCGCGGCCGTTACCGACTTGGCTGGCGTATCATGTTCGAGCCCGGCAGGGCGGGAACTTGTCATCAGGATCTTGTGTGAATCCCACAGGGTTCGCCCAGGAAGAGGTATCGAGGTATCTCAAGTATGGATGGAACCCTGAAACGTCTGATCGTGGCCGCTTTGGCGCTGTTTGTCCTCACGATCTGCGGCCCTCTGAAGGCGCAGACCCTGATCCTGCTTCAGGGTTATCTGGGCTCCGGCAATGCCTGGCGTGAAACGGGCGCGACGCGCCAGCTCCAACGGTCCGGCTGGGCCGATGCGGGGGTACTGTCGCTCAGGGGCGGGCAGGTTGTGGGGCTTGACGGTTCGGCTGACCAGGGTCGGCGCTTCGTCACCATCGATCTGCCGACCGAGGCACCGATGATGGTGCAGGAGCGTGTGCTTTCGGCCTATGTCACCCGCCTGCAGGCCCGCTATCCGGACGACTCGCTCGCCCTGGCGGGGCATTCGGCCGGTGGTGTGGTCGCGAGACTCTATATGGTGCGCCACCCCGAAACCCCGGTCTCGCTGCTGGTGACGATCGCCAGTCCGAACCGCGGCACCGAGAGCGCGGAGATCGGACTGATGGCGGGCCAGAGCCCTCTGGGCTGGATCGCGCCGATGCTCGGGGCGGGCGTTCTGAACCGCTCCCAGGGGCTCTACTACGACCTTGCGCGGGAGAACCCCGGCAACCTGATCGGCTGGTTGAACCGCCAGCCGCACCCCGAAGCGGTCTACGTGTCGGTGGTGCGTCGCAAGGACAGCGGCGTGCTGGGAATGGGGGATATGGTGGTGCCGGAATGGAGCCAGGATCTGAACGGCGTGATTGCGCTGCGCGGCAGGGCGCGAACGATCTATTCCGACGAGGGGCACGGTCTCACCGCCGGCGACGGGGAGATGCTGCTCCACATCCTGGCATCCCTGAGGCGGGTCTGATGCTGACCATACAAAAGGTCGTGGGAGAGCTTCTGCCCCACATCGCCAGCGGGGAGATCCCGCTGGAGGGCATCGTGGTGGACGTCAGGTCGGAATCGCCCCTTTCCGGCGTTTTCCCCTCGGGGAACGCGTGACGGAGGCGCGAGCGGTCGCCGTTCACCATGGCAGTGACCTATGTCGATCGTGCGCCTTCGGCGCGGGAATATCTCGATCTGCGCGAGGCGGTCGGTTGGCACGGATTCTCGCCGGAGGTGGTATCCCCGGCACTCGAGTGTTCGCTGTTCGCCGTGTGCGCCGAGCATGACGGCAAGGCCGTCGGTTGCGGCCGAGTCGTCGGCGACGGTGGTGTGTACTTCTATGTCCAGGACATCCTCGTACACCCGGACTTCCAGCGGCGGGGACTGGGCGGGGTCATTATGGCGCGGCTACGGGATTACCTGGATGCCGAGGCGGGGCCCGGGGCCTTTATCGGCCTGATGTCGGCGCCGGGTCTGGAACAATTCTACGCCCGTTACGGATTCGTGCCGTTTCCCGATGACAGCCCGGGCATGATGATCTGGAAATGAGGGGGCCTTCCGGCGGAGGGCTTAGGCGATTTCTGTCAAATGACATACCATCCTGCTAAAATCCGGCGCGATCCGGTATGTGATTTTCCGGCAATCGCCTTAGTTCATCCGTTTGCGTGCAAAACGGTCGTAATAGCGCAGCATGACCTGACGGACCCGGGGCGGATAGCCCAGTCGATCCATCTCTCCCATGCCCTCGGTAAAGAAGCGGGACGCCTCGTTCGGCAGCGCCTGGATGAAATCGTCGAACGCACGTTCCATTGTTGCCGGATCGCAGGTCCGTGTGGCGGTGATACTGCGGTTCAGGTGCAGGATACGCCAGGGGCGGACGGGGTTGATCTGTTCCAGATCGTTGCGAACGTAGTCCGGACAGGCCTCGAGGACACCGGACATCAGTGCCTCGATCTGGCGAAGTCCCTCAGGGTCCGACTGGTGATTCGCCTCTTCGGCGAGCGCATTGACCACGGGCTCGAGCGCCTGGACCTGTCCGCCACAGCGCACGATCCAGCCGGTGACCGACAGTGTCAGGGGCCGCAGACGGGCCCGCAGGCGTGCCTGGCCGTTCTCCCGCAGCCGGAGGTCCAGGCTCGAGATCAGGTCGAGACCGTACTCGCCCAGGCGACCGATGTCCTCGTGATCCAATTCTCCATTGCCCACGCCTTCGGCGCGTTCGGCGATCTCCAGAAACCGGGAGATACCATCGAGAACTTCGTGTGGCGCCTGGATAGGGGCGGAGCCGGCGGCGCGCCTGCGCAGACCGGCGAGTTGCGCGGTGAGTTCTCCGAACTCGGATCGGGCTTCGCTGATGGTGAGGGGAACGCGGGCCATGACTTGCGGACGTGGTGGGTGGTTGGGCAGCTTTGGTCTGCGTTATTATCGCATATTGGCCGAGCGTCAGCCCTGGTTCTGAGGAAGGAGAGATTGCGTGTCGCAGCAGCGAGTGGGAAGGCACAAACTCGTTCAGTTCACCTATTCCATTACCGATCGGGACGGGAGAGTGGTGGAGCAGATCGACGTGCCCGTCAGCTACGTTCACGGTGCGGATAGTGGCGTGTTCGAGAAGATCGAGGCCGCCATGCTGAGTCATCGGGTCGGAGATCGCGTGGAGGTGGAGATGACTCCCGAGGAAGGATTCGGTCCACACCACCGAGAACTGACGTTCACGGATGACATCGCCAACGTACCGGAGCAGTTCCGTCACGTTGGTGCGGAGGTCGAGATGCAGAACGAACAGGGAGAAACCCGGCAGTTCTTCGTGTCAAGGATCGAGAACGGCAAGCTCACGGTCGACGGAAACCATCCACTGGCGGGTAAGACGCTCGTCTTTCATATCGAGGTCCGCGACATTCGCGACGCGACTCAAGAAGAGATTCAGCACGCCGGCACACCCGCTGGACCACAACTGCATTAGGCTATCGGCTAAAGGGCTCTTCCTCTACCTAGGAGCCTGTCGGACTTAGGTGATCGTAGCGAGCATGATGGGAGAGCGAGATCGAATGTTCACGATTTTGAGGCGCATAGTGGGCCTACGCAACGAAAAATCGGGGGCATTTGAGCCGAGCTCCCATCAGCGCAGTAG